>NZ_JAKUEU010000049.1:0-37570 GCF_022663075.1 Bacillus cereus group sp. BfR-BA-01441 | reverse complement strand
AATTAGCAGATGGGTCTGGTCAAGTAACAGGCGGTTTAGGGACATTATCTGTAGGTGTAACGAAATTAGCAGATGGCTCAAGCCAAGTAACAGGTGGTTTAGGAACATTATCTGTAGGAGTAAATCAATTAGCAGATGGATCTGGTCAAGTAACAGGCGGTTTAGGAACATTATCTGCAGGAGCAAATCAAATGGCAGGTGGTGTAAATCAATTAGCAAATGGCTCAAGCCAAGTAACAGGCGGCTTAGGAACATTATTTGCAGGAGCAAACCAAATGGCAGGTGGCGTAAATCAATTAGCAGATGGGTCTGGTCAAGTAACAGATGGTTTAGGAACATTATCTGTAGGAGCAAACCAAATGGCAGGTGGCGTAAATCAATTAGCAGATGGATCTAATCAAGTAACAACTGGCTTAGGTACTCTAAATGGTGGCCTAAATAAAATGTCAACCGGCTCAACCCAGCTAATCGACGGCGTAAATAAACTAGCAGATGGCTCAGGAAAAGTAACAGATGGTCTCGTAAAAGTAAACGACGGTTCAGGTGAACTTGCAGAGAAACTTGGCGAAGGGGCAGAGAAAACTGGGGAAGTAAAAGGAACGGATAAAACGTATGATATGTTTGCAAGTCCTGTAAAAGTGAAGACAGAGAAAATGGCGGAAGTTCCTAACTACGGAACTGGATTTACGCCGTATTTCTTATCACTCGGTTTATTTGTTGGGGCATTATTATTATCTATCGTATACCCATTACGTGATACAGTAGGCGTTCCAAAATCAGGATTTAGTTGGTTTATTAGTAAGTTCGGTGTTTTACTATCAGTTGGTATTATTCAAGCGATAGTAGCAGATGTTATATTACTGTTCGGATTAGGTGTAGAAGTACAAAGCATTCCATACTTCATACTCTTTAGCATCATTACAAGTTTAGCCTTTATCGCATTAATTCAATGTTTAGTAACAGCATTTGGTGATGCAGGCCGTTTTATCGCCATCATCACATTAATTATGCAGCTTACAACAAGTGCCGGAACATTCCCATTAGAATTGATTCCGAAGTTTTTACAACCATTCAATGCTTGGTTACCGATGACATACTCTGTATCAGGATTGAAAGCAGTCGTATCGAGTGGAGACTTTGACTTCATGTGGAAAAACATAGGAATACTCATGATTTTTATCGTTGTATTATCATTTGGAACAATCGTTTCTTTAACTTTGATGCACAAACGAAAATTTAAAAAAGTGGTTGGAAATCAATCGGTTGAAGCGTAGATAAAAGCACCTTTTTGGTGCTTTTTTATTTTAATAGAGGGCATCTTTTCCTTAGTTCATCTATAAGTCTTTCTAAAAGCTATAAAAACGAAAGAAAAGGAATTACAACAATTTACAGAGAAACATAGGGTAGAGGAGTTGATATGATGAAAGGCAATCTTACTTATTATTTTATCGTAAATCCGCTAATAATCTTTCTTGTTTATGCCCTTTCACCTATATTGTTTGATAAAGAAGTATATACAAGTATGAAAGATGCATTTGGAATACTTACGTTCTACTATGTGTTAATGGGTGGATATTACTTTATTGATATTTTAAGTGAAAAGATAAAGAAAAAAAGTGATGGAGGATAAAAAATGACTGAAAGTGAAATGAAATTCCGTGATACGACCATTCGTAACTTTTTCGATAAAGAGGATCGTTTAAAATCGATTCCAGGTCAAAAGAAGAAGAAACTAGTATTGTTAGAGCATTTAATTAGCAAGTTAGATGCTGGAAATCAATATACAGAAAAAGAAATTAATACATTTATAAAACAATATCATGATGATTTTTGTACAATTAGACGTGAATTTATTGTACACAGGTTTATGGATAGAGAGGATAATATGTACCGTATAAACGGGAGAGAAGTTTGGACGAAGTGGGAGGAGTTAAAATAATGAATCAGCGAGGGGATCCCCGCTGATTATAAGCCTGTGCTAGTCTTGCTGTTTCTTTGTAGTAAGTCTATGAACGCTTCAACATTCGAACTTGTAATGTACCCAAGCGTTATATATTCATCTTCATAGTAAAATATTATTTTTTTGTCAAAGATTCTTCTCTTCGTTTCTATGGATAGAATTTTTTCATAATCAAATTCGGCAATGAATGTGTTTTTATATTGGCTAAAAAAGAGAAGTCTTTGATTAGTAGCAAGTAACATGCCAGGATACGGGACTTTATGCGTAATCATATAGCCAGTAAGTGAACATTTTAAAGTAGATAAAATTTTTTCTTCTTTATGTAATAGTTGTTTTGCAGCTGTTAAGATTGGATTCATTGTATACATTCCTTTTATTTTGATATATGAATATTGTATCAAGAGTAAAAAGATTCTCAATATGTAATATTGCATATTGGCCGTTTTATAGTTGTAATATTATTTTTAAAAAGAAAAAGTACGAGGTGATTCAATGATACGGTTAGTAAAAGAGACTGATGCAGAAGCAATTATGAATATTAGAAAAGAAATTATATTATCGGAAACTACTACAAAATTTTTCATAGTATCCCCAAAGAAGTTACCGAATGATATGAATGCAGAAAGAGAAAAGATACGGAAAAGTAATGAGAAAGGTAATCTTTATATCGTGTATGAAGTAGATGGGAAGGTAGTTGGCTTTTTACTTTTCAACCGATATGAACTAGAACGGTTACAACACGCAGGCACAATGGGAATGGGGATTAAAGAGGCGTATTGTAATCAAGGCATAGGCACGAAATTAATTGAATTTCTTATTAGATGGGCGAAAGGGCAGAAAGGTTTAGAGAAAATTTGTTTAGGTGTAGTTTCTGTTAATGATCGGGCAATTAAAGTGTACAAACGTATGGGCTTTGTAGAAGAAGGCAGACAACGAAAGCAAATTAAATATGAAGATGGATCATATGGAGATGACGTATTGATGGGGTTTTATATTGAATAAAGGATATATGGTATTAAGAAAAGGAATGTATATAACGTAAATTTCTAAAAGCAGTATATTGCCCCTGCATTAACAGACTTTTCCCTATGTATAATATTAATATAGTAAAATCATAACAACCGATATTGCAGTTTCCAATAATATACTATATAATCAATTTAAGAAAACGTTTTCATGCAAAGGGGGAGAATTTCGTGTCGACTATAGAGGACGTGGCGAAATTAGCGGGGTTATCAAGGACAACGGTTTCTAGGGTGATTAATAATCATCCATATGTTTCAGATGAGAAGAAAAAAAGGGTTCAATTAGCAATGAAGCATTTAGGCTTCGTTCCTAATTCTGCGGCGAGAAGGCTTCGTAAACAAAAAACGGAAACAATTGCGGTGCTCGTTCCAAGGATTACAAATCCTTTCTTCAGTAGATTTATCGAAGCAATCGAGATTGCTGCTTCTGAACATAAATATAAACTAATTATTTGTCAAACAAGGTATTTACCGGAAAAAGAGATGGAGTATTTACAATTATTATCTACGAAACAAGTAGATGGGATTATTCTATGTTCACTAGAAAATCCGTGGGAAGATGTAGAGCCATACTTACAGCACGGTCCAATCGTGTTGTGTAATGAATATATTGAGGAAGCAAATATTCCAACAGTGAAATTTGATCATGCGCAAGGAGCATACATAGCTGCGAAGCATGTGTTAGATCAAGGATATCGTAATCTTATTTTTTGCCGTGGTAACGAAACCAAAGTCGTTAGCCAGCAGCGAAAAATGGGCTTTTTACGTGCAATAACTGAGAAGAGCCGCCAAGTAGAAGCGATTGACTTCCTTGAAAACGCTTTCTCTTGGGAAGATGGAAAACGAATATTCCATGAAGTATTAAAGGACAAAAAAAATCCTACCGCGATTTTGGCAGGAGGCGATGAGGTAGCAGCTGGAATTATCTCAGAGGCGAAACGCCATAACTGGAGCATTCCAGATGATCTCGCTGTTATCGGTTTTGATAATCAAATATTATCGCAGATTACAGAACCAGGTATTACGACAATTGAACAGCCAATTGATGAAATGGCCCGAAAAGTTGTCGACCTAATGATGGATAAAATTCATACGAAAAATTATCGAAAAAAAGAATTGTATGAGTTTGAACTGGAGCTCTTGGTGAAAGGTTCAACGATGAAGGATAAGATGTTATTAGCCTAGTAGACTATGTCTGCTAGGTTTTTTTCTGTTCACAAACTACTATTCTTCGTGAACGCAATCATCACATTTGTTATGGTATGCTTCGTGCTGCTCATCAATTTCTTTCCCGCAGTGCGCACAAGTTTTCGTTGGTAAATTTCTGAAAAACTCCATTGGTTGATCGATCATGTCAATCCCTCCATTTCCATTTCTTACTATCATTGTATTAGTACAAAAAATAAAAGTCAACAACTGTTTTATAACAAAATTGAAAATTAATGAAAAAGTTTAGGAAATGGATTATAGTTAACAATGTAGGATGTAAGTAAAACATGCATTTCTACTCGGTTTTAGAAAGGATGGATACATATGAAAATGACTGTTGTCGGCTTTTGGGGCGGCTTTCCAGAAGCGGGAGAAGCAACGTCGGGGTATTTGTTTGAACACGATGGTTTTCGTTTACTTGTAGACTGTGGTAGTGGTGTACTAGCACAGCTTCAAAAATATATAACACCATCTCATATAGATGCAGTTGTACTGTCGCACTATCATCACGATCATGTTGCAGACATTGGGGTATTGCAATATGCGAGATTAATTACGAGCGCGACAACAAGGCAACTACCAGAACTACCAATATACGGTCATACGTTTGATGAGAATGGTTTCCATTCTTTAACACATGAACCGCATACGAAAGGAATCGCGTACAATCCAGAAGAAACACTTCAAATTGGACCGTTCTCGATCTCATTCTTAAAAACTGTTCATCCTGTTACATGCTTTGCGATGCGTATTACAGCAGGTAGTGATATCGTAGTATACAGCGCTGATTCCAGTTATATTCCTGAGTTTATCCCATTCACGAAAGATGCTGATCTTTTCATTTGTGAGTGTAATATGTATGCACATCAAGAGGCTGCAAAAGCAGGGCATATGAATAGTACAGAAGTAGCAAGTATTGCAAAAGATGCGAATGTAAAAGAACTTTTATTAACGCACTTACCGCATACAGGCAACCCATCTGATTTAGTAACAGAAGCAAAACAAATTTTCAGTGGCCATATTACGCTAGCGCATAGTGGCTACGTATGGAACTCATGAGGTGATACGATGTTATTTATTGATAATAAAGGAATTACAGACCCTAGAATAAACTTAGCGATTGAAGAATATTGTGTGAAGAATTTAGATATTAACGAAACATATTTACTGTTTTACATTAATGAGCCTTCGATTATCATTGGTAAAAACCAAAACACAGTAGAAGAAATTAATGCAGATTACGTAAAAGAAAAAGGTATTCATGTCGTTCGTCGTCTATCAGGCGGAGGCGCAGTATATCATGATTTAGGAAACTTAAACTTCAGCTTTATTACGAAAGATGATGGAGACAGTTTCAGCAACTTCAAAAAATTCACAGAGCCTGTAACGAAAGCGCTTAGTAAATTAGGCGTAAATGCAGAACTAAGTGGTCGTAACGACATTTTAGCTGAAGGTAGAAAAATTTCAGGTAATGCGCAGTTCTCAACGAAAGGTCGTATGTTCAGTCACGGTACGTTACTATTTGACTCTGAAATCGATCACGTCGTATCAGCGTTAAAAGTAAAAATGGATAAAATCCAATCAAAAGGTATTAAATCAATCCGTAGCCGCGTTGCGAACATTACAGAGTTCCTAAACGAAGAAATGACGACAGAGGAGTTTAGACAACTTCTTCTAGAAACAATTTTCGAAGGAGAAACAGAAATCCCAACGTATGAATTAACAGAAAATGATTGGAAAGAGATCCACAAACTTTCTGAAGAACGTTACCAAAATTGGGATTGGAACTACGGAAAATCACCGAAGTTCAACTTACAACATTCACACCGCTTCCCAGTTGGACAAGTTGATGTTCGTCTTGAAGTGAAAAAAGGAACAGTAACAGAATGTAAAATTTACGGCGACTTCTTCGGTTCACTAGATGTTCATGATATCGAAGAGCGTCTAACAGGCGTTCAGTTCGATAAAGATGCATTCACTGCAGCTTTAGAAGGCGTAGATATCGCACGCTACTTCGGTAACATTACAACAGAAGATTTCTTACATTTATTCTTCTAAAAATGAGGGAGGCTGCCATAAAGGCAGCCTCTTTCTTTTTGTAGTTTTGTCGATATAATTCCATTTACCACAAAATGTATACTTACAGGACATCTGCCTCTTATAAAGGAATATATATATGAAAAGGAGGCGAATCGAAATGAAAAGAGTAATGTACGTTATATTATTGCTCAGCTTCGTCATCGGAATGACAGCGTGTAACAGTGGATTGCCCTCAAGTCGTACAATTTTGTCTATCGGAAAACCGGCTGAGGATAATGTTATATATTTTACGCATACAGATAACAAACGAAAGATACATGATATACAAGACATGTTTCAAAATAAGAAGTGGAAAAGAAATGAAACATTCAGCACTGTTAATAAAACACCAGATGTCATCTTATCAATAGATGAAAACAACAAAGGGTTACCGACGTTATATGTTACGGTGTATTTTCATGAAGATGGAGCGGACGCTCTTAACTTGCACGGCGAGCATACGACGTTAAATAAAGAGGAACTTAATAAACTTAGAGAAAAGATGAATGCATATTATCCTAAAATGATTTCTGGTCTAGTTTCATAAATTACTTACAAATAAAATCCCCTTATTCTTCCAAAGTAAACTAAGAGTAGGTGGTCTGTCTATATGCAGTTAATAGAATATCACTTGCCACTTTAATTTTCTTTTAATATAATTAATTTAGAATTTTTAAATATTCTAAATTTTATAAAGGTGGGGTTTTTGTGAATCTCGTTCAATCTTTGGCTGAAACGGCAAAAAAGAAGGGGGATAAACCGGCTTATATATTTATGGATCAGTCGGTCTCATATGACCAATTAAACAAAATGGTCACAAGGTTTTCTGGCAATTTAGCAGAAATGGGCATTGGAAAAGGGGACAATGTCGCATTAGTTGTTGGGAACTCACCACATTTTTTGGTCGGTTTATACGGAACAATGAAAGCCGGAGCAACTGTTATTCCAGTTAATCCAATTTATACAGCAGACGAAATGCATTATATTTTACAAAATGGAGATGTAAAAACAATCATCGTACTCGACGTCCTTCTACCTGTTATACAATCTCTTACAACAAGACTTCCTTCATTAGAAAACATCATCATATGCGAAACCTCATCAGATTTTAACCATACAGAAACCGAAAAAATGAAAACGTTTACTGGTTTTGTGGGGACTGGAGATACAACTTACGAAGGTCCTGAACTAGATGAAGAAGATGTAGCGGTTATCCTATACACTTCGGGCACAACTGGAAAACCGAAAGGCGCTATGTTAACACATAAAAATTTATATAGTAATGCGAGCGATGTGGCTTCGTATTTACAATATACGGCTGATGACCGTGTTGTTGCGGCACTGCCTATGTTCCATGTATTCTGTTTAACAGTTGCGGTAAATGCACCGATTGTGAACGGGGCAACGATTTTAATGTTACCGAAATTTAGTCCGAAAGAAGTATTCCGTATTTGTCGTACGTACGAACCAACGATCTTTGCTGGCGTACCGACGATGTACAATTATTTATATTTATTTGAAGAAGCAAGCGCAGAAGATGTGAAGACGCTTCGTCTTTGTATTTCCGGTGGCGCATCGATGCCTGTTGCTCTTCTACAAAACTTTGAAAAACGTTTTAACGTTATTGTTTCAGAAGGATACGGTTTATCAGAAGCATCACCAGTTACTTGTTTCAATCCGCTAGATCGTCCTCGTAAACCAGGGTCGATTGGCACAAATATTTGGCATGTAGAAAATAAAATTGTAAATGAACTTGGGGAAGAAGTACCTGTCGGCGCAGTCGGCGAATTAATCGTTCGCGGACCTAACGTTATGAAAGGATACTATAATGCACCAGAAGATACAGCTGCGACATTGAAAGACGGCTGGCTATATACAGGTGACTTGGCGAAAATGGATGAAGAAGGTTACTTCTATATCGTGGATCGTAAAAAAGATATCGTCTTAGTTGGCGGTTATAACGTATATCCTCGTGAAGTAGAAGAAGTATTATATACGCACGAATCAGTAGCGGAAGTTGTTGTAATCGGTGTTCCTGATGAAAACTTAGGAGAAGCTGTGCGGGCGTACGTCGTTTTGAAGCAAGCAAACGTAACAGAAGAAGAACTAATGCATTACTGCACGTTACATTTAGCGAAATATAAAGTGCCGAAAAGCATTGAGTTTTTAATAGAATTACCGAAGAATACGACTGGTAAGTTGTTAAGAAGAGCATTGAGAGAGAAAGCGATGCAAGTGTAAAAATGAGGCAACCATCTTTGAAGGTGGTTGCCTCATTTTTTTGTGCATTGATTAAGCTGTGGTGCCATATATTTAAAGCTTCATATGACCAACAAGGAGGAGATATACATAGAACAGAAGGGATTAACGCTTACGGCGAGTGCAATATCTTATTTGTGAAATTATGGATGAACTCTGAAAATGATAAGAACGGTAATTTTAATCAAAATGGAGTAATGAACCGTGAATCAATGGCTACGGTGTTAGTAAATGCATATAAATTAGAATGGAATGAAAATAGTAAGTTACCAAAAGAATTTGCTGATTTGAAAAATCATTGGGCTCGAAGTATGCCAATATTTTAGTTTAGCAAGAAAATTTAAAATCCAAGTTGACACATATGAATTACAGAATTAAAATGAAAAGAAATCGAATACAATACATTAGAAGCTAATCAGATAAACTGAAGGCGCACAATGTTCACATTTGTGAATATATTGTGTGCCTTTTTCTATTGTATAAACTAAGGGGGCTTAACGATGAAAAAGTGGGGTAAGGCAGCGTTTATGAAAAGTACAGGTGTTTTATTATCAGCAGTTGTACTTTTATCAGGGTGTGGTTCGGCAACATCCACTAGTAATTCTGAAGGAAGTGGGGATAAAAAAACAGTTGAGCTTTTAAATGTTTCTTATGATCCAACTAGGGAGTTATATCAAGATTTTAATAAAGATTTTGCGAAGTATTGGAAAGAGAAGCACGGGCAAACAGTAAATGTAAAACAATCACACGGGGGATCTGGAAGTCAGGCGCGTTCTGTTATTGATGGCTTAGAAGCAGACGTTGTTACACTAGCACTTGCTTATGATATTGATGCCATTAGTAAGAAAAAACAACTAGCAGAAGATTGGCAGAAGCGACTTGCGAATAATTCCACTCCATACACGTCAACAATTGTATTTCTTGTTCGAAAAGGAAACCCGAAAGGAATTAAAGACTGGGATGATTTAACGAAAAAAGGTGTGTCTGTCATTACACCAAATCCAAAAACATCAGGCGGAGCACGTTGGAACTATTTAGCGGCGTGGGGATACGCATTGAAAAAATATAATAATAGTGAAGATAAGGCGAAAGAGTTTGTTAGCCAAATTTATAAAAACGTAGAAGTATTAGATTCAGGAGCGCGCGGAGCAACGACAACATTTGTTGAAAAAGGAATTGGTGACGTATTAATCGCATGGGAAAATGAAGCGTTATTATCTCAAAAAGAGCTTGGAAAAGATAAATTTGAAATTGTAACCCCTTCTATTAGTGTACTTGCAGAACCACCAGTAGCGGTTGTAGATAAAGTCGTTGATAAAAAAGGAACGAAAAAAGTAGCAGAAGGGTATCTTGAATATTTGTACTCAGAAAAAGGACAGGAAATTGCGGCGAAAAACTTTTATCGTCCGCGTAATGAAAAAGTAGCAGAAAAATATGCATCCCAATTTCCGAAAGTTCAATTATTTACAGTAGGTGAACTATTTGGTGGTTGGAAAAAAGCACAAGAAAAACACTTTAATGACGGCGGCGTATTCGATAAAATTCATCAAAAATAATGCACTGCTAAAGGGGGAAGAGGTGAAAGAGGATGAGGAAGAAGCGTGTTTTACCAGGGTTTGGATTATCGCTTGGATTTACAATGTTGTACATGAGTTTATTCGTACTTATACCACTTTCTATCGTATTTATTCAAACTTCACAGTTAGGTTGGAAGAAGTTCGCTGGGGTTATAACGAACGAGCGTGTGTTGCATTCCTATCAAGTTAGTTTTACAACTTCATTGGTAGCGGCTATTGTAAATGCCATTTTCGGTTTATTAATAGCTTGGGTGCTCGTACGCTACAAGTTTCCAGGGAAACGACTATTAGATGGACTCATTGATTTACCGTTTGCACTTCCGACAGCTGTAGCTGGTATTACACTTACAACGCTTTATGCGGAAAATGGATGGATTGGGAAAATATTTGGTCTGTTGCATATAAAAGTAGCTTTTACACCACTCGGAATTATCGTTGCGCTTACTTTTATCGGTTTACCATTTGTCGTTCGAATGGTGCAACCAGTGCTGCAAAATATTGATAAAGAAGTAGAAGAGGCAGCTTCGAGCTTAGGTGCATCCCGCTTGCAAATATTTGTGAAAATCATTTTACCAGAAATCTTTCCCGCTCTTCTTGCAGGTTTTTCACTCGCATTTGCAAGAGCATTAGGAGAATACGGATCTGTCGTTTTCATCGCAGGTAATATGCCGATGAAAACAGAAATTGCACCACTCATGATTATGACAAAACTAGAACAATATGATTACGCGGGGGCAACAGCTGTAGCGACCGTGATGCTTATTATTTCCCTCCTTTTCCTTCTTCTGATTAATATGATTCAAAGCTGGAGTAGAAGGCATGAACTAAAAAGTGAATAGGGGGAGAGAAAATGGAACCAACATTATTAGAAAAGAAAATAGTAAAAAGCGTATCAGCTAAAAAAGAATCTAAGCTTGTACCAGGCATATTAATTACGATTACAGTTTTATTTTTATCTCTCTTTCTATTACTGCCACTCATAACTATTTTTCTAAAAGCCTTTGAAAGAGGGATGGATGTATACATTGCCGCTATTACAGATCAAGAAGCATTTTCAGCAATTAGATTAACGCTTCTCGTTGCGTTAATCGTTGTGCCGCTTAATACGATATTTGGGGTAGCGGCCGCATGGCTTATTACAAAGTTTCAGTTTAAAGGAAAACAAGTATTACTCTCTCTTATTGAACTGCCGTTTGCTGTGTCACCAGTTATCGCAGGATTAGTATTCGTTTTACTTTTCACACCGAGGGGTGCTCTTGGCGAATGGTTACTTGAACATGGAGTGAAACTCATTTTCTCTGTACCAGGCATTATTATCGCAACAATCTTTGTAACCTTCCCGTTCGTTGCACGTGAATTAATTCCCATTATGCAGGCGCAAGGGAAAAGTGAAGAAGAGGCAGCTTTATCACTTGGCGCAAGTGGCTGGAAAATGTTTTGGCGCGTTACGCTTCCAAATATAAAATGGGGTCTTTTATACGGCATGATTCTATGTAATGCCCGTGCTATCGGTGAGTTTGGAGCCGTTTCTGTCGTATCAGGTCACGTGCGTGGCATTACGAACACGATGCCGCTCCATATTGAAATTTTGTACAATGAATATCAATTTTCAGCAGCATTTGCAGTAGCGACGTTAATGTCATTAATTGCAGTGTTTACACTCGTTATAAAAAACTGGATTGAATGGCGAATGGAAAAACGACAATAAGAGGGGGATTACGGTGAGTATTCAAATTCAAGGTGTATCAAAGCAATATGGTACATTTCAAGCACTAACAGACATTCATTTGGATATTCCAAAAGGTGAACTTGTTGCCTTATTAGGCCCGTCAGGTTCTGGGAAAACGACGTTATTACGCATTATTGCAGGATTAGAAGAAGCGGATGGAGGCTCTGTTTCATTTGATGGGGAAGATCTAACAGACATTCACGTGAAAAACAGGCAAGTCGGTTTCGTCTTTCAGCACTATGCGCTCTTTAAACATATGAATGTATTTGAGAATGTCGCTTTCGGTTTAAAAGTAAGAAAGAAAAGCTTAAGACCGTCAGCAGAAGCGATAGAAGAAAAGGTAACAGAATTATTAAAGCTCGTAAAAATGGATGGCTTTGCTAAACGTTATCCAGCGCAATTATCTGGTGGACAACGTCAACGTATTGCACTAGCCCGGGCACTTGCAGTCGAACCGAAAATTTTATTACTTGATGAACCGTTCGGTGCACTCGATGCAAAGGTGAGAAAAGAATTACGAAGATGGCTCCGAAAATTACATGACGAATTTCAAATTACGAGCGTATTCGTAACGCATGATCAAGAAGAAGCGTTAGACGTTGCAGACCGTATCGTTGTAATGAATGAAGGTCGCATTGAACAAATGGGAACACCGGAAGAAGTATATGAAAACCCAGCAAGCCCGTTCGTTTACGATTTTTTAGGAAATGTAAATTTATTTCACGGCCGCGTTCATAAAGGAAAGCTAAATGTAGGATCGGTCGAACTAGAAGCACCAGAGCATAAGCACGTTTCCAACGTAGACGGAATAGCCTACGTAAGGCCGCATGACTTATCAATCTCTCGTACGAAACAGAGCATAGATGCAATCCCGGCAAAAGTATCTTATTCTCACGCAGTCGGAAATATCGTATATGTAGAATTAAAACGAGACGGAACAGATGAATATTTAGAAGCAGAAATTACGAAAGAACAGTTCAAGCAGCTGAACATTCAAGCGGGTGATTTCGTATACGTACAGCCGAAAGAAGTGAAAGTGTTTATTCCGGAGGATTTTGTAATTTAAGAGTGTTCACTCTTAAATTACAAAATCTATTAATAAGAAAAGGTCTCCTAAAAGATATTTTAGGAGACCTTTTCTTTGTTTATCGTAATAACTTTTCTCATATGAAATGTAGTCGGAAGTTTGCATATATAATAGCGGAGCGTGTTCACACAACTATTTGGTACGAGTAGTAATGAAGAGATTCTTCTTACTTTCTTACATAAAATTTTTAATTTTGGATATTTGTATCATATGTTTCTGCGACAAACACAAAGTCTACACGCTCTTTATCAATAAAAATACTTGTTTTAGATGGAAGACCTGTTATGGTAGAAACAATATCAACCTCAACAAGGTCAAATCCTACACGATAAGCATCTTCAATTTCAATTCCACCAGTTAGAAAATGCAATCCATCCCCAAATGACTTAAATACAAATACATTTTCTTTCAAACTTTTATTATCCATTTCAATCCATTCTTCGTTAATATAAATCTTAAATGTTGTGCACTTTGGAACACACTCGATGTGATGTATCCCTTTATAACTATTAAGCGAAAACATATAGGTATGAGTTTCTTTAAAGTTAATATCTATCCCGTATTTAAAAGCAAAGGTTTTATATACCATTTCATAAAACAATGGCATTACAATATCATCCCATGCGTCATAGGCAAAAGCATGAATTGGTATTAGATGAGGATATAAACTTACAATCGCTTTTTGAAAATTAAGTAAGATGGTTGTATCTGTAATTTCTTTTAAAGAATCATCTATTTCATGATCATAATCTTTCGAAATTCTGTTATCAATCATATGACAAACTCCTTACATAGTCTTCTATATACTACGTTTTTCCGCATCATCAGTTTGTTCCTTCTTCAACTAAATTGCAAGTTTAACCGATGATTCCAAAAAGGCCCTTGTCTTATTTTATCAATCGTTAAATCGGATTGGGATACTACAAGCATAAATGAGAAAAGAAATCGTCTTTTCTTTTTTATGATAGATGTATTTATTTTTAAACTGTATTTACTTTACTCTTTATTTTATTTAGATTTGGATATGTAACATTATTGTGTTAAAAAATATTTCAGCGAGGTGAGTTTATGAAAGAAAAGAAATGGTATAGGCAATTAGTCGTAATGGTGTAGGAGTATCATCTAAGGCCATTTTAAATGCCGTTAAAACTGGCGAAAAAGTTATACAAAGTGGCGGTAGAACTAAATCTACTAGTAAACAGGCTGTAGTAGTTTTAAATAAAAAAGGTAAAGTAATTACAACTTTTGCTAAGGGTTCAAAATAAACTGGGAAAGGAGAAGATAAGGTTGTTTAAATTAAATAAAGAGATGCAGATTTTATTGAAACAGACATTAGAATCACAAAATAAACATTTACTATGGTTAAATGTTTATGAAGACTTAAGTATGATAGAAACTGAAAAAATAAATAAATTGAGAGATATTATAGTAGATGAATTAATGGAAAAAGGTTTTGATGAACGAGACAATATAAACGATTTGGGAAGAGCATTAGAAGAGCTAATTGATATCTTAGGAAATTTAATACCTTAGAAAATGTTAAGCTGTATGGCAACGTTTTTAGCAGATGGAAAGTTCCGTTAATTACAGAATGAAAGATTATATAATTTTTAACAATGCGCTTAATACGAGCGTAGCTATGATTAGAGAGTTTTGCATGTGTAGAATAACTCCAAAAATATAAGGATATATTCTGAGGGCGTATGATTATATAGTATATTTATTGATTCGAATCTTTAAAAGGAGAGGAAACATGGAGAAAATAATAGGGATTATTCTGATTATAGGTGGTATGATTCCATTAATTTATGCAATGATACAAATCTATCGGCAATGGAAAGAAAAAGGACCTTCTTTTGCCCTTAAATCAATAATTTTCCTAGCCGTAAGCATTTTGCTAGATACTGCAACAACTATTATATTGTGTATAGTAACAGTATTCATTGGTATTTGTTTAATTATCTACACATAATAAGTTCAAGAAGGCTAACTTATCGATTGTTACTAATTGGAGGGATTGGATGAACTTCATTTTACATGGATCTAAACATACAGTTTTGGCTTCCGTTTTTGACTCATTTGAAGGTAGGGAAAAAGAGTTTAATTGGCTTATAACAGACATGGAGATTGTCGCACATCAGGAAGAGAAACTTATCCGAGATTATCCTAAAATGTCGTATCCAATAGTTTGGATAGCAGGTGAAGATCTTTCAAATCTCGTAAAGAAATATAATCCTCAATTTATTTGGGGCGTACTATCTGCGTTTGATAAATCTATAAACATTGATATTAATAATTTGCTTGTAGAGCCCTATGCAAATGGAAACGAAGGGCTCTGGGTACCAAGTCCAAATATTCAGCACCCTCAAGCAAAAATTGAAATTGTTTGTTGGGATTCCAGTTTAATGTTGTTATTAAGTAACGATATAAATATTGATGATAAATTTAGAAATTACTTTAAAGAAGCTAGGGATTTAAATGCCTATAATTCGGAATTTTGATTTAAATGGAGACAACATTAATCCGTTATACGAAACAGATATGGAAAAGGGAACGGTATGCGTACTCTACAAGTAGCGTATTATAAGGTGAAAAGCGGATTCTCTGTGAGGAGAATTAGATTATTATTGATTTATAAAAACAAATAGGAATAGATAAACTTAATATTATTAAATGAGAATAGTAGGATGGAATAGGGATAAATATAACTTTGAGAGAAAAGAAGGTGTATTATGGAGTTTACATTCGAAAAGGTTCAACGTATTGAAGATGCAAATATATACCGTGTTAGTAATATAACTGATATTTATGAAACAGATTTATTTGATGATTATAATCGTAATGTTGATAATTTAAGTTTACTTGTTCAAGAGAGGATTAATCAGTTTATTGTACATGTAGATAAATCTGAGGAAAAAAATGTGAAAGAAGAAATAGAGTCTAAAAACATTTCCTACACAGTTTTTGATTCGGGAAGAAGGAACATTTTCTTTGTTTTTGATTCTATACCAAGGACAGAAGTATCATATATAATCAAGTATTTTTATGGTGTAAGTATAGAAAATACTTTTGCTATTATCAGTTTAGGAAATAGCGTTGGTATTAAACTAGAGGAAATAAATCAAAGTAAATTGATGAAGTGTTTAATGGGAGAATGTGTTGTACCACAAATCGAATTAGTTCCATCATCGGCGTGTGCATTTATTCAATATGATGGTGCGCTTTTAACAATTGCTAGTAATAATTTCGATATTTATGCAACATGAAAATAATAAGAGGTAATTAAATGATTTTTTTAGCGCAAGGAGATACTGGAGATATCCAAAGTTAATTAATATATATATGTCGCACCACTTATATTTTTCAGAAAAGGTAACTTTAAGAATATAGGAGGATAAAAGATACATGGATAAAGAATATGAAGAACTCATAGTTAGGAGTTTTTTTTAAAAAAATCCAGGATAGAATTATTTTTGAACTAACTTCACCTAAAAAAAGAGTGAAGGCATTAGGGCGTTTGGCGCATAACCATGACACTATCTTAAATTCTATGTATTTTGAATCTATCCCAAAAAATATGGTGTATGCTGAAGGAATATCAACGTAATTAAAAAAATATGGAGCAAAGGATTCTTGTTACGTATCGGTATAATGTTGATAACAAATTAATGGTAGTTTAAGATGCATGGTAATGTTACATATTAGTATGATGTGAATGCAAAACGATTGTTGAATCTTTCTAGTAAAAATAGAATAGCTGCATTAAAAATTTACAATGAACCTTATGCTATAGGAAAAGAAAGAGGGAATTGTTGATGTGGATAGCGTTTCTAGAATTTTTAGAGTTTATTATAGTTTTGAGTTTAAGTCTTATATTAACATTGGTCGTTTTTTTTCAAGAAAATTATCTGTTTGATATTAAAGAAAGTATTAGTAAGAATAGGTTTTTGTTTATTATTCCAATCATACGTATGTCTCTAGGAGTGTGGATATTATATGTTACAGAAACTACTATAATTGCTGTCTCAAAAGTGACTGCAATTCAATTAATTATTTTACTTCTTTTTTGGGCATGCTCGAAGTATGTACAAAAAACTCGTGAAAATTGGCTAATTACTATAGTTGCTTTTGTTGTTTATGGTGTTGGTACATACATGTATATTCAGTTTGCTTTTAGAGGCTATTAATATATCACCAGAAAAGTTAGTGGTTAGAAAGATGCATTTGTTAAATGTTTGTATGAAGGAAGAGCGAATATAGGCTCTTTTTTCTTTATATATAGGATAGGACATGTATCTAATCCTCGTGGGATAAATCAAAATAGAGAACGGGAAGGAATTATATGAACAAAAAAGAATTAAAATTAAAGCTACTGCAAGGTCTAATTGAAGATTTTTCTGCTATTTAATATTTAGAGGTCCTAAATATTTTTAGTTGTGGGGATGTAATTACAATAAGTTTTATAGAAACATTGTGTAGATTAAAGTAGTTCTCTTTTGCAGAAAGTAATGTTGTAGATGATGATTTTAGTGTCTGTAAAGGGATAGAATTTGGTAGCTTTATGGATAAGAGGCATTATTCGCATAAAAATAAGAGTTTTAATGGTATATAGGAGGGGATTATAATGAAATTCCCAAAAGATGAAGATGGACAAGTATTAAATATGTTATACAAGCAAGGGATAGATTTTAATAAAAAACACATAGTAGATTTCTTTATTGCAATTCCTGATCAAGGTAATGGAGAAAAAATAATTGGCAGAGTACAAGCGCTGGGCTTAAATTGTGAGTTAGATTATAATGAAGAATTTGAAGATTGGACATGTACTTGTTCTAAAGAAATGTTCTTAATTTATGAGGATATCGTAGAGATGCAAAAGGAATTAAATAAACTGGGTGAAGAGTTTGGTGGATATACAGATGGTTGGGGTGCATTTGTGTAATATTGAATTTATTTATCGTGATAAAATAAATTGGACTGAGTAAAGAAACTATTTATGGAAACAAGAGCTTATATAAGCTCTTGTTTCTTTGTATATATTAAGATAGCTTAGTGGTAGAAACGTATATGATATGTGGGGGGCGGGCTGCCTGTAAAAGCCCAATTGGTAAGGGCTGATTAAAGTTTCACTTTATATAGGTTTTGAGAGAGTAAGATATATTGTTTGTAGCGGAAATCTTGAAGGAAGGGAGCGTGTGATAATTGGCAATGACGGATGAACAATTCGAGAATTATCTTGTTATGTGTTATGACAAATTAGAAAATAAACAGCAAAAATTCATTTCAGATTATAATATCTATAACTTTGATGAGTATTGGTATGATCAAGATCGATGTATATTACAGTTTTAAAAAAATGGTCAAGTGCTACTTGAATTTAGTGTTGTTTTTATAGGGTCTTGGTCTGGAAAGCGTAACAGTTGGATGTGGTCTTGGGCTAATGAGAATGTGGCTGATTATGCAAGAAGTAAGTCTAACTGTTTGAAAGATTTACAAAAGATTACAGGAAGTGAGGTTTTTATAAATCCACTTTTTGAATGCGATCAAGAAATGGCGTATGAGCTAGCAGCCTTTTCTATTGAATATTTAGATGCAGAAGGAATGTATATGGCACCAGGTGAGAGAAGTGATGTATTTATGGCTGTTATGTCACCGCGTGCATTGTGAGTAGAGGATATTAAAAATATAGATAAGGTAGAATGAAAAAGGAGTACAGTTTAATAAATTAATAAAAGGTATCATAGGTCCCTGATGCCATGGTGATAAATTTAAAGGAGTGAATTATATTGCTTGAAGTAAAGTTTTACGATTGGAAAAAAAAACGTCCTAAAAAACATTATTTGCTTGTACATGAAATTAGGATTTTTGAGTTGATTTTCGCAAAGAAAGTTAGCGAGTTTGAGATGGGATTAAAAGAAATTGAGAAAGTTACTGTTTATTGTTTAGCTAAGGAGCACACTGATGTTTCATATAAAGTGAATAGGGCATCGGGTGAAATTAGTATACTGGTTCCTTATGATTTTATGAATTTCTTAACACTGGAATCAGTTGAAGAGAAATACAAAGAGTTTTGCAAATTAGTACGCCAATATGTTGTCCCTGGACTTGAAGAAAACTCTACTCTTTCATCATCTATTGTTAAAGGGTATATAGAGGAGACTTTAGAAGAGATTGTGAAGCAAAACTATGAAGGGATATTTTTAGTTGGGAAGACACCTAAGAAAAGCCCAAGCCGTAAGAAGATAGCCATATTAAAAGGAATTCATCGTGTTAAAGGTTTCCAGCTACGATGTGAAGTGTATGATGAAAAGGGATTAAAGATTCGAGATCAATTATTGGTGGAAGAGGTAGGGAATGAAATGGTGTATGCAAGATTTTTGGGTACATTAAAATGGGAAAGTGAAAATCTAATAGTAGTTCAATCTAAATCCAGTAGTTGGAAAGAAGAAATCTATCTTTAATAACAAGGTTGTATAGTAGAAGGAGGGTTGTAGAGCATAAATGAATTTTTTTCGAAAAAATAAATTAAGTGACATTCAGAAAAAATACTATGAACATTTTGGAGAGCCTAGTCAGATTCTTGAATATACCTGGGGTGAAAGAGGAGCTAAAAGAGTAGAATTAGATAATACCGCTCTAAAAAAAGGAATGCTATACGTTTTAGAATTCCCGAAAAATGAAGATAGGCCAGTATGGACATATGTGACATTAGGGATGTCAGCTGAATATATGACCAATGGTGCTAAAGGAGAATTAATTTGGTTAAATGCAAATCAAAATGAGGAAATGATTGATTTGCTTGCTGGATTAGCACATTATCCATTTATAGATGAGACCTCGTTTGATTATGGGGATACAATTTCTAATGCGGATGCTGAATCTGATTTTTCAATGAATGTGCTTTTAGTAAGCCCGGCAGTTATTGAGGCAGGAGAGTCTCCAGAGCTAATGGAGTTTTTTGAAGAAAAGGAGCTTGATTTATTTTGGTTATTACCTATTCATCAAGCAGAAAAAGAGTATATGATGGAACAAGGAGATGGAGATATTAGTGCGCTCTTTGACCTTTGGCTGGAAAAAGAGATTGATACAGAAACTTTCTGTGATCCACATCGTTTATCTACGGTTTGATAAAAATATTTTAAATAATAATTGTGAGTAAGCATCAAACTTATTAATATTAAGGAAGTTTGATGCTTATTTTTTATGTTTAGAATAAACGAGAGGTTTTTGATATATATGAAAGATATTGTATGTAAAGAATTAATAAGTCTTAAGTCTATTGTTGAAGCCTATCAATTTAAAAAAATGAGTATAATGTTGAAATAGTACTATGGAAAGAAAGCTGAGTGTATTAGAGTGTTTTAAAACAAATTGGATGAATGGTTGAATTTATTATTAGAAGAAGTGGTGCGTGGTTTAGTGTGATAGAAAGAAAAAGAGAGTCTTCAAGGGATATGTATAAGAGAGTAAAGGAGAGAAAATATGTCTTTTTATAAAGAGGAAATAAAAGGGGATAAATTGATTATAAGTGATGAAAGCATTGATATTTTAATGGATGCTTTTCAAGAGATTGAAAAGATATATAATGAAGGGCCTCGCAGATTACCACATATAAATGAGTTAGAGATTATGTTGAAAAATGCATTAGAAATGCAGAGTGATAGTTTTTCTTTAGAGGAACAAGAAGTAGTAGATTGTAAGTTTAAATTAAAGAAATGTCGCAAAAAATCATTTAAGCCAGGGATAGTTTTTGCGATAAATCTTAAAAATATTAATAAGTATGGGTACGGAATGTTAGTGAAAGGACAAAATGTTACGAGGCCATATGATGGGGAAACATATGTAGAATATTTTTCTTTATTTACAGATGAAAAAATACGGATAAGCGAGTTTAAAAACTATTACAAGAATCAAAAAGAAGTATTATTTACGGCGTATACTGCCTGGTCTGGTTGGTTAGATGGTGATTGGAAAATTATTGGTGGATTGCCAATGGAATTGTTTGATCCGGGGGAGTATAATCTTCCAGATTTTGTGTTTGAGAATAAGAATCAGGGGACTTATTTTGTGAGCCGAGGGAGAGCAGATGGTTCTTTAATCGATTTTGAAATGGTTAGTGAAGAAGAAGGTAAGAAAATTAAAAATCCTTCAGGGATAGCAGGACAATATGTTATAGAAGATTGGTTGGAAGAGAAATATAGCGTTTTATAAAAAAGAATGTTTTTGTGTTGAAGAGATAGCGGATTTTACTTGTATTTGAAAGGAGTAATAATATGGATATGTATGAGCTAGCTACTGGTGTAGATTCAAAAGAAAAATTAGTAGAATTCCTGTTTTATCTTCAAAAAGATTTTAAAGAAAATAAAGATGAGTGGGAGAATATAACGTTAGAAGATTACTTAGAATCATTGGAAGCATGGCTAAATGATTGTGATGGTGCTTTTCAAAATAAAGGTGAAGAGATGCCTAAAAATATATCATGGAATTTCATAGCGACGGTATTACTCGCGGGATCTTATTATGAATAAGTAAAAAAACGAAGAGTCTAAATAGTCCCTTCGTTTTTTTACTTATTTTTTCTCTACTAACTTTTTATTCTTCCAATCTAGTGTGAACAATTTATTAAATGTTTTTTGATCAACGTCTTTTACGTTGTTTCCAACCCAGTTTGCAGTTCCGAATGTGAAGCCTGGACGAAGTTGGTAATCGTCGGCGTGTTTTGTATAAGCGACTTGTAAGTTAGATTGATCTGTATTTTTTTCAGAGATAACAACAGCAATCATACCAGGAGAGAAACCGCTATTTGTTAATGCTGGAAGTTGATCCATCGGTATTAAATTACCTTTTGCATCAGATTCATATAGGTATGTGCGAGAGTACATGAAAAGTTGGTTTCCATATAAAGAATGATAGGAGTCACGTGTGTAAATACCCCAGTTTTGATTGTTATATCCGTTAAAGAATACGTTCCACTTTACGTTTTTGTTTGTTTGGTCAATTAAATTTGTTTTATAACTAGTTTGTTTATAGCTTACAGAGTCAGACCAAGTGACTTGACCAGTTGCACCAGCTTCACCGCTAGGGCCATTAGGCGTTACAGAAGCTTTAACAGAGCCACCAAGTTGATAAGATACGCTAGATGTTACAGTCGTTTCTTCTACAGCATTTGTAGGCGCTACGTTAAAGAAACGAGCGCTGTTATCTTGAAGGTTAAATGCAACATCATATTGTGAAGGATAACGTAATGTTGCACTAGCGCCAGGGATTGGGTAGTTATCAATAGGTGCATCACTTATAGTAGGATTTGCTTTTAGAAAACTACCAGTTGTATTAATAACGGCAATCTGTTTATCAGCGCTTGGATCATCGATAAAAGTTACCTTTAAAGACATTGTCATATTATCAGCTTGATCATTATTAAATGTATTATAGCTCGTATGTGTTTTTGCATTTTGCCCGATATCTGTTACAACTTGTGACGTCGTTTGAGCGTAAGTAGCAGGTGTTGAAAGAGTTACAGCACTACTAGCAAAAACAGCGGATAATGCTAAACATTTTAAGTAGGTTTTAGAACGTTTCATACAATCACTTCCTTTTATCTTTGTCGATATATGTCGTATTACATTTATATCGTAACATGAAAATAAAACGGAATGGATGGTTATGCATAATTGCATAGATGAGTTTTGAAGGATAAAGATAATAGAATTTCATCCAACACTTAAGACTCGAAAATGTCCATTACAGCCGTTCTTAAAAATTTTAAGACAATATGTTTATCAATGTTCTTATTCTGAAGATTGAAGCGCTTAATATTTACGTTATAAGTGCATAACAAGTTATAATAAAAGAAATCAATAAGGAGGCTGGCTGTGAAGAATCTTCGTTATCTCAATATATTTACCATATTAATTATATACACACTACTTATGTTTTACATCGGCTGGAACGGCTGGGTTTGGCTTCATGCGGTATTTGGCTGGGAATCTTGGGGATATTATGCTTTCATAGTCGCATTTATTTCATATGCGTACATTCTCGTGCAAGTGTTTAAGTTTTTGCCATTTCTGCGAACGATAGGTTCGATTTGGTTTGCGGTCATACAATATGCGCTTATGTTGTTGCCATTAGCTGATATTATGGTCTTTCTTTTACAGTTTTCAGTAGAGAAAGAAGCGGCAATTATTTGGACAGGGGCGGCTGTGATAGTTGCATTTATCTTTATCTTTGCGTATGGAGTATTTAATGCGTATAGTCCGGTAGTAAGAAAGTACGAGGTGCACATACCGAAAAAGGTAGAGGGGCGTAAAAGTTTACGCATTGCGATGGCTTCTGATATGCATTTCGGTAAACTGTCTGGCGTTTCGCATTTAAAAAGACTTGTTCGTCATGTAAATGAGATGGAACCTGATATTATTTTACTGCCAGGTGATATTATCGATGATCATCCAGGTGTGTTCATTCAAAAGAATATGGGACCAATCATGAAACAAATGAAAGCTCCATTAGGCGTATATGGCGTTTTAGGAAACCATGAATATTACGGCAGAGCAGTTCCAGAGTTTTTACAAGAGATGGATAAGATTGATATTCGTATTCTTTTAGATGAAGTGATTACAATTGAAGATGACTTTTATCTCATTGGAAGAAGAGATAAAACAGAGCGAGATCGCCAAAGCTTTGAACAATTAATGAGTACGGTAGATAAATCGATGCCTGTTATCGCAATGGATCACCAGCCATTTGAATTGAAACAAGCAGCAGCGGCAGGTGTAGATTTATTATTATCCGGTCATACGCACCGCGGACAAATGGCGCCCAATCATATTGTAACGAGAAGAATGTACGAGCTAGACTGGGGATACGCACAAAAAGGTGCGTTCCACGCAATTGTTTCTTCTGGATTTGGATTTTGGGGACCCCCGCTTAGACTTGGTAGTAGGTCGGAGATTGTGCAGGTAGAAGTTACGTTTGAATAGGGGTTATAAAATAGAGAGTTGATGGCTCTCTATTTTTTTTAATAAAAACAAATAAAAATAAATATTTATGTTGGTGCTAATTTCATAAAAGAGATACGATTATAAGACTCGATTAAAATAAAGGGGGATTGTAAGTGATCATATCAGATGTACTATACGGAGAATTTGAAGTGGATCAAGTAGTAGAAGAATTAATTTCAAGTAAGTCTATGCAAAGACTAAAGGGAATTCATCAAAATGGCGCAAGTTACTTAGTGAACGAGAAATGGAATGTAACGCGCTTTGATCATTCAGTTGGTGTTATGTTATTAGTTAAAAAACTAGGTGGTTCAGTAGAAGAACAGATCGCTAGTTTACTGCATGACGTATCGCATACTGCCTTTTCCCACGTGATTGATTACGTTTTTGATAATGAAGATGAAAGTTATCATGAAGAGATATTTAGTTCTGTTGTGAAAAACTCAGAAATTCCAGCGATCCTTGCGAAGCATGGTTATAACTATGAAGATATTTTATTAGATGATTCGAAGTGGACATTACTGGAAAGGTCAGCGCCCGAATTATGTGCAGATCGAGTGGATTATACGTTACGAGATATGTATACATACGGATATATTTCTTTAGAAGAGGTTCATAGATTTTTAGAGGATATTATCGCAGTAGAGGGGAAAATGGTCCTTCAAAGTATCGAAATGGCAGAGTGGTTTACAGAAACGTATTACAAAGAAGTAATCGATTTCTTTATGAAACCAATGAATATTTACGGAAATGATATGTTAGTGAAAACGTTAAAGTTAGCTCTTCATAAAAAGGTTATTCATGCAGATGATTTCCTTCTTGAAGATGCTGAGCTTATTTCGAAATTGCAGCAATGTAATGATTCAGAAGTCCATGCTTTATTAAGAAAAGTTCATCCCAATGTAAAAGTAAAAGAAGATAGAGACGATTACGATTTGTATCAGAAAAATAAAGTCCGTCTTATTGATCCTCCGTTACTTCGTGAAGGTGAAGTTATTCCAGCATCTGTTGTGTCAGAAAACATAAGACAGATGAGTGATATTGCTTATGAAAAAGCGGTGAGAGGGATGTATGTGAAAGTGATTTCGAATTAAAAAAGAAGTAGCGCATCGTTTTTAGAGCGCTACTTCTTTTTTATTAATGATCAAACCAATTCCAAATCTCAATATCTCCAAGAGTCGCATAACGTACGTGCGGGGAGTTTTGTAATTTTAATAACTCTTTCGACGGGCCAGTAATGACAATGCCGTATACTTTTACGCCATTCTCTTTTACATATTCATAACGTTTATCTAAGTTTAGTTCTTTCTCAGAAAGCGCTGCTATTTTGCTTACCGTTTTTTTATGGATAGAAAGGACGCGCATCATTTCGGTTACTTTGTCTTCTTGCGTTTTCTGCCCGTCAGTTTCATTATCGAGGAATCTTACATGTTCTGGAAACCCTATAGCTTCTCCACCATGTAGGATATAGTCATCTACATTTTTTCTTTCTTGTCCTGTATCTAAAGCGTACCATAAAGGAGTTGGAGGGAGTTCTTGTGCCTCGAATGTGCTATATAAAAGCGGTTCTAATTCTTTTAAAGTGTAAGCTTTATCAAAAGAAATTGCTACTTCTGCAACGGTTCCATCATGTACTTTTGCAAGTGTATCCCATACTTTTTTTGATGAATCCTTTAAATAATCACCCTGCTCTGTTTTTGGATGAACAAAGAAGAGTTTTGGTTGATAGAACGGATTCATCCAAGTTCGCTTCGTAACATCTACAGATGATAAAAAGCTTTTTGTTTCTATTGTACCGAGGGGCATTTCTTTTTTACCGACGGTTCGTACTAAATCAAATTGGCTATTCGTACGGAAAAAAGCTTCTACACTTGTTCCGCCTCCCATAACACGGCTATTTGGGATCGTTGCTTCAAGTGCAAGCGAAGGAACCTCTCTAATTTCTTCTAGCCTTTTATCATTATTAGCTTGAAAATAAAAGGCTGATAATAACCCGCCGATTATATAGATAACGATGCAAATTGATAATATAAAACCAAACGTTTGTAAACGATGTTTCCACTTAATTCTCCAAAAAGGAATTTTAAGATTTTTTGGAGGTAACTTTTTCTTAATTGGTTCTGTTTTTGTTAACAGCTCATCTAAGTAAGCTTCACACTCTTCACATGACTCAATATGACTTTCTAACAGTTCTTGTTCATCATGCGTGAGCGTTCCATTTTCATACTTCTTCCATAGTTTTTTAAATTCTGTACAACCCATCCGTATCACTCCTTTATGCTTTTCGTGTCTTTCCGTCCCCTGTGTAATTCAATTTTCACTTTCGCTAATGAGAGACCAGTCATTTCTGCTATTTCCTTATAGGAGAATCCATAGTAATCTCGTAGTAGTAGGACATTTCGTCTTTCGAGCGGAAGAGCGTATAAACTGTCTAACCAACTAGCAATCTCATGTTTTACGAAATATTCATGTTCTGTACTTGGCACGTTTGGTAAATGGAATTCTTCCACTGTAGTTGTTTTATACTTTTTTTCTTTTCGATACCAATCGATAAAGGCATTGTAGGCAATTGTAAATAACCACGGCCTAATTTCTTCTCCTTTATAATAGTCAATATGGACGAGCATTCGGTAAAATGTTTCTTGCATGAGATCTTCCGCATAGTGGGAATCTCCGGTTAGGGAGAGAAGATAGCGAAATAAATCTTGCATATGCTCTGAGTAAATTTCTTCTAATGATTGTTTACGTTTCACTACATTTCCCTCCCTTCATACATAACAACGAAATACATATAAAAAAGTTACAATTTTTTATGGAATTATAGTAAAAAACGTCAAGAATTGGATTGCGTTCTCTTTTATCATAATACATATAGGGCGGGTGAACAGAGATGGAAAGCTATGAAACACAAATTCAAAGGTCAATTGATTATATTGAGGAAGATGTAATGGAAAAACAAACGCTGCGTAATTTAGCGCGGGTTGCAGGTTTTTCTGAGTCTCATTTTCATCGTGTATTTCAGGCGTTAGTAGGTGATACGGTAATGGAGTATGTTCGAAAGAGGAGGTTAGCCCGGGCAGCTTATCAACTTTCTCATACGGATGAAAAAGTTATTGATATCGCGTTTGAACATGGCTTTCAATCTCACGAAACGTTCACGAGAGCCTTTAAAAAATTATTTCAAATGACACCGAGTGAATATCGAAAACAAGAAATCGAAACACCGATGTATTACAGAGTAAATGTAAAGCAAAGAAAATTAAATCCGTATTTAGGAGGCATACAAATGGAATATCGTATTGTAAATAAACCAGAATTTTTAGTGGCGGGTTATGAACTGAAGACGACAAGTAAAGAAGGGAAAAACCATCAAGACATTCCAGCATTTTGGCAAGAATATTTACAAAAAGATCTTGGAACGACGATTCCGAATCGTAAAGATACGAGCCAATGGGTAGAGCTTGGATTATGTACTGATTTTAATTTAGAAACAGGAGACTTCACTTATATTATCGGAATGGAAGTTACAGACTTTGAAAATGTACCAAATGAAATTGCAAAGCGTACTTTCCCGGCAGCAACATATGCAGTATTTACAACGCCGAAAGTTCCTCATGAAGAAATGGTATCGTCTATCCACCAAACTTGGAATGCAGTATTCTCAGAATGGTTTCCGCATTCAGGATATGAACATTGCGGTGTTACGGAGTTTGAACTGTACGATGAGCGTTGCCACGAAGATAAGAGTGAGTTTGCACAAGTAGAGCTTTGGATACCGGTGAAGAAAAAATAATAGGGTAAGAGCGAATCATTGGGAGATGGTTCGCTTTTTCATAAAAGGGGAAATAGGAAAATGTTCAAAAAACTAGAATGTGTATCTATACATACAAAAGATATAGAAAAATCAGTTTCTTTCTATAAAGAAATGGGAATGAAGCAAAACTGGATGATAGAAAGAGAACTAGAAGAAGGGGGTATTTGGACGTTAATAGGATTGAAGTTTCCAGATGAGAAAAGTTCAGAGTTAGTAATAAGCAATCATCCGGATATTAATTTTACGGAAGTCGAAGTATTAGTAGAAGATGTACAACAAACGTATGAAAGTTTAAAAGATAATAAAGATGTAAAGTGGATTCGCGAACCATTTCCAACAGAATCAGGACATGTTGCAGTAATGGAAGCACCTGATGAGAATGTGTTTGTGTTAGTAGGGAAATAGCTGAAATATGGAGTGACCTTTCATAGTGAGTTATGAAGGGTTATTTTTAATTTGTATAGTAGTAGAGGAAGTAGGTTAGTATTGTCGGTTTTTGTCGGTAAGTCGATATATCTAGAAAATCGCTGATATAATTCGAGTTGCGCCGATATAATTTCATATACCGATAAAACACCTCAAAAAAACGATCCACATAATTTCAATTACTGTAAAATCATCCCAGAAAAGAAAAAAGACGCCACATAGCGTCTTTCCTACGAACGAAACGGAAATACAAGAATAATCGTCGTTCCTTTTCCGAGTGCACTATCAACGGAAATTGTTCCGTTATGAGCATGAACGAGCTGTTTTGTAATGGCTAGGCCAAGTCCAGTTCCGATGTTGCTTTCTTCTGTGTTTGTTCCGCGGTAATATCGTTCAAATAGAAGTTCTTTCGTTTTTTCATCCATTCCTTTTCCATCATCTGAAATGGAGAGTGTAAAGGAATTAGCGTTTTGTGATAGTTTTACGATGACAGTAGTTGTTTCATTATTATGTTTTACAGCATTTACGAGTAAGTTTTCGATAATACGCTGGAACCATTTTTCTTCAATGAAATATTGAATTTTATTTGAGCTCGGTACGAATTCAATATTTTGATTTTGGAGTGTTGGATTGTTAATAAATTGCAATAACACTTTTTGAACGAACTGATTGATTTCAACGTTTACGTGTTGGGCAGGAAGGCTGTTATTTTTTAATTGATACGTTAAGCTTAAATCATCAATTAATGTTGTCATATATTGAGATTTCTCTTTCATAACACTACCAAATTGCTGAATATCACGATCAGTCCAGTTATATTGATTCGATTCGAGTAATAATGCGTAGCCATATATAGAGCTAAGTGGTGTTTTTAAGTCGTGTGTTAGACCGGTAATCCATTCTTCTCGTGTTTGCTGAAGGACTTGCCTCATCGCATCATTTTTTTTGAGTGTAATAGAAAGGTGTTCTAGTGAACTTGTTACATCTCTAAACAAACGGAATGACCATTTTTCTTTACCAGATCGCCGGAACCTGACGGGTTTTCCTTTTTTACTAATAGGTTCTTCATACTTTCCACCAGCGATATTTTTAAGCCAGCGCATCGCATGTAATAACGGTTTCCCGAATTTATTACCGTACCAAATAGAAAGAATGACTAAATAAACAAATACGATAAGAAGGATTAATCCGCATCCGATGAGAAACTTCTTAGTAAATACATCTTCAATTTCGTCACCTGGATAGTAGTGCTCATTTTTTGCAGTTACAACGAGAAGGTTGCCACTATTTGCATCGTAAAAGCTAGACGTATTTTCTTTATGATTCCACGGTTCTTTTTCATTAAGGGCGATTTGTATTGCTGAAAATGTTTTTTTCTTTCCAGCTGGATAGGCAAAAACCTCTTCGCCATTTTGATTAAATATTTGAAGTGCTGCTTTTTCTTTAGACAGTAACTGTTTTTCTTGATCTGTTAATGTGAACGAATCCATCGTTAAAGAGGAGTGATCCTTTTGAATTGCTGTCAGTAACGCATTGCTTTTTAACATACCACCATAAATAACAAGTACTTTCTTTTCTTCTAATTCAATTTCCCAATATGTAAATTTATAATTACTTTCGATATGATGTTGTATATATGCGACTAAAGATGTCTTCGTATAAGCATTCGGAACATCATTTGGTGTATTAAAGTGGTAGAGGATTTTTCCGTTTTCATCTACAACTTGGAGCCAATCATTTTTCTCCTTTATTAAATCTTGCACTTCAGATTGTAACGAAATATGCCCATCTTCTGAAGAGATGTATCTTGAAATTGTAAAACTATCAGAATCTGGAATATTAGGTTCGTATAAAGTACTAGTAAGAAGAAAAATTAAATAAGTAAAAGCAGCAACTACAGCGATAAGTAATGTAACTAAAACAAAAACGTGTTGCATGATAAATTGAATAATAAGTCGTTTATTAAAATTCATATCGTCACCCTACTTTGTAACGAACTTATAACCAAGCCCGCGAACGGTTTTTATATATTCTGGTTTACTTGGATCATGTTCAATTTTTTCACGTAGTTTTCGAATGTGGACCATAACAGTGTTGTCATCGCCATTATAGGCAGGTGCTCCCCAAACTTTTTCGTATATTTCCTCTTTCGAAAATACGTAGTTCGGATTCTCGCAAAAGAAGAGTAGTAGTTGAAAGAGTTGAGCGGAGCATTCGACAATGTGCCCATCTACTGTTAGTTCTGCAGAGTGCTGATCAATTTCAAATCTTCCAAATGAAATCGAGTGTGATTTTTGTTCGTGTGGTACGGTTTGTTTCATATGTCTCCGAAGCTGTGCTTTCATGCGTGCTACTACTTCTAATGGATTAAATGGTTTCGTAATATAATCATCTGCACCGTATGAAAATCCGGATATTTTATCTAAATCAGATGCTTTTGCTGATAGGAAGAAAATTGGACAATCTGTTTGTTGGCGAATGATTGGACAAATATCAAAACCAGATTGTCCAGGAAGCATTACATCTAAAATAATTAAATCGTAATTGTTTTGCTTAGTTAGAGATAAAGCCATTTCAGCTGATGTTGCAGTTGTAATATGAGAAAAGCCTTCTTTTTCAAGAATGGTAGTTAGTAATTGTAAAATTGCTGTTTCATCATCAACGAGTAAAATATTTGCTTGGTACATAAACATCCCTCCTAATTTTCTCGAATATCATATCATCATTTTGTAACTTATGGAATTTTTAAGGAAATTTTAAGGTTTTCTTTCGCAAAAAATTAAGAATCAAATGATATGATAAAAGTAACATAGGGGAGGAGATGAGTGTGAACCCGTTTCAAGTGATGCGAGCTAGATATTTTTTAATTGTATTTGCACTATTAATTTTAATAGCGAGAAGTAGTGGCGATTTGCTAACAAGTATATTTCATATACAAAATTCTTCTTTTATAAATATCCTTATATTCTATATCCTTCCGATGGTATGGATTTCTTATGAGTATAGAAAGCACCACATTTCATTTTCATTATTTGTTAATAAAAATGAAACATTTAACTTGGTACAAGTTTTATACATTACGGTTATGTTATGCATGTTTAGTTACGGGTATCTTATTTTGTATATGTATAGTTTTGCATGGATTACACCGGACTTTATTATGAACGCCCTGCATGAACCAATTGTAGATAGTACTGGGGGATATGTATCTCAAGTCATTAGGGTCGTATTCATCGCACCAATTATCGGGGAATTTGTTTTTCGCGGATTTTTACTTCAACGTTTTGCAACAAAATGGGGAACGAGCATAGCGACCATCGTTGTAGCAATATTGTTTGCGTTGTTACATGTTGATTTCCTCGGTGCAGCCATATTCAGCATCGTATTGTCAATCGTATATATTCGTACGAAAAGTTTACTCATGCCAATTGCAATACATATGTTAAACAATGCATTTGTAATAGGTGCGTCTTTTCTAATAAGTAGAGAAAAAATTATGAGTTTTGCCGATTTCTCAAGTTATACGACATTCTTTCCTGGACTTATTATTTTTATAACAGGATTAAACTTAGTACTTATCTTTTTATTTGTTAATCGCAAATATTGGAGTAAAGAAGTGCCAGTTATATATGCAGAGCAGAAAAAGAGCTTTTCAGATGTAGTCGGGAGTAAATAAGATGAAGAAGACGGTTGAAAAAATATTAAAAGACATTATAGATTCTACGTCTATTACAGATATGTGTGATAAAAGCGTTTGTCATTGGCTTCAACCTGTAGTAGATACGATTGTGTTTCCAGAGTATTACGTATTTTCTAGTACTCATTTAAAAGAAAATATTATTTCTCTTCTTATTGTGTTCGGGGTTTTACTAATATTTGGTCTAATTGTAGAAGAAATGATGAAGCGCATCTTCAAAAAGAATGAAGAGAAGTATATGTGGATTCATAAAGTATTCGAGAAAGTAATGGTGGCTTTCCTTTTGTTTTATGGTATGAAAACAATCATTTACTTTATAGCTTTGAAACATCATTAATTCGAAATTTGAAAGGGATGTATAAAATTATATGAATGAAACGATATCATCAAATAAGTTTTTTTATTTGATTTTACTTAGTCTAGTGTTAATAACGACAGTGAATGTTATTTTGCGCTGGGAGGAAGCTTACTTTTTCATGTATTTAGCGCTCCATTTGTTGGGGATTTTATGTATAAGTGGTGGAGTCGTTACTGAAAAAAAGAATGAAGAAAGCGTTAACTATATGTGTGTGATCGGTCTTGTTTTACTTTTAGCTGTACAGGGGATTATGAAATATAGTTCTTTCTCTTTACAAGATTTTAGTTTATTAATAGATGTACTTCCTTAAAGAGGCTCTTTATGTTATCTAAAAAGCAAGTAGGGTACGTGTTGGTTTGCAAGTGCGATCCTTATTCCGGATTGTGAACCGAAGAAAGTGTTTAAAGATAGGCAAAACTCTTCTTATGTAGAAGAGTTTTTTTATGTAAATAAAAGGATTTCGAGCAATTCACATAATAAGCTTGTTCTAATTTAGCGTGTATGAACTTACAATAATAATAGACAGGCAGCATAGAGGAGGGAATAGCGTGAGGAAGGTTATCGGTTGGTCGCTTTTTTTGTACGTTGGATTTGCGTTACTTATATATTGGTATTTATTTGGATGGAATCATGAACTTATTCCGGACATGTATAAGGGAACGAGTGCAGATCCAGAAACGTTTATGAGTGCTAGAGAGCTTACGCTAAGCCAAGATTATTCGCGCGTGAAAAATTTACTATACTTTTTAGCGACGCCTCTTGAATGGATTATTTTATTATTTGTACTTGTGCTAGGTATTTCAAGAAAGTTTGAGAAATGGTCGAAGGAAACGACTAAAATAAGTGTTTTGCAAGTTGCGATTTATTTCTTTTATTTATCATTACTGACAACAGTGCTTGCCTTACCGATGCAATGGATTGGCCGGAAAGTGTCCGTTGATTACGGCATTTCAACGCAAAGTACACAAAGCTGGATAAAAGATCATGTTATCGGTTTTTGGGAAAGTTATGCGACTATGTTAATCGTAGTTACCGTTCTATTATGGCTTATCCGTAAATTTCCGAAGAGATGGTGGCTCGCAGGATGGGCACTCTCTGTTCCATTTACAATCTTTTTAACATTCATACAGCCTGTCGTTATTGATCCGCTTTATAACGACTTCTCGACGCTGAAAAATAAAGAATTAGAAACGAAAATTTTAGCGATAGCAGACAAAGCGGACATTCCTGCTAAACACGTATATGAAGTAAATATGTCAGAAAAAACGAATGCATTAAATGCTTACGTAACAGGAATTGGCCCTAACGCCCGTATTGTAATGTGGGATACAACGCTTAAGCAGTTAAAAGATAAAGAGATTTTATTTATCATGGCCCATGAAATGGGGCATTATGTTATGAAGCATATATATTTTGGCGTTGCAAGTTATGTATTGCTATCGTTTATAGGTATGTTTTTAATTAGTCGTATTATAAATATGTGTATTCGCAAATGGGGAGATACATTGCAAATTTCAAAAGTGGCATGTTTCTCCATTTTACCTTTATTTTTCTTAATTTCTTCTATACTCTCATTTGCAGTACAACCAGCAACAAACTATGTTTCACGTATAGAAGAAAGAGCGGCAGATCAATATGCTTTAAATATGACGAAGGACGGAAAATCTGGTGTGAAAACTTTTCAATATTTATCAAAAACAAGTTTAAGCCAAGTGAATCCGCCTGCGTTAGTGAAATTTTTCTTATACACGCACCCACCAATTTTTGGAAGAATTCATACGTTTGAACAATATGAGAAACAAAGAAAAAAGGAGTAGCTATTATGCTACTTTTTTTTATAGAGATATAAGTTTCATATTGGGAATATTTATCATTGCTTTTTATTGCGATTTTGTAAATAATAAGCTATAAAATTCTAAAAATCTATATATAAAGGAATAAAGGTGAAAAAATGTATTTTTTACAAAATTTAAAAGTGAAATATAAATTATTAGCGCTTATTTCATTAGCAGTTTTAGGTATGGTAATTATAAGCAGTGTAGCAATTCATTCTATTAATAAGATTAAGCACGATACAGAGGTTGTAGTAGATGATTATCAATATTCTGCAATTTTATTAGAAGGAATGCTTCGCACACAAAATTCACTAGAATATAACTTATTAGAGTTAATTACGGCATCACAAAATGAAGTGGCAAATAAAGAGGGAATAATTAATAATATTGAAAAGGATCTTAAAAAATATGATTCTTTATTAAAAGAATATGATGATGGTTTTAATTTAAGTAAGCAAGAGGATGAACTGTTTCAGAAGATGAAGAAATCTTTACCAAGTTATAAAGATACATATAAGAAATTATTTGAAAAGGCGAAGGCAACAAACGAGCCGCAAATGGTAAATGAATTTCAGAAGGAATTAAAACCGAAGGGAATAGAGTTAGCTGGTTATGCAGTGGATCTAGAATCGTATGTTTCAAATTTAGCTGACCAAGTATTTAAAGATTCGCAAAAAATGATTGATCGTTCCGTTATTACCTTTATCATTCTTGTAGTAGTTACTACAATCGTTATATGTATAGTAAGTTATATTATTAGCAAGCTTATAGTTGCTCCTTTACAAACGGTTAGTCGTATGATGGAAAGAGCGAAAGAAGGAGATTTAACTGTACATGGTGATTATACTGCTAAGGATGAATTAGGTGTATTAGTAAGTAATTTTAATGAGATGATTGCAGGGCTAAGAACAAATATGCAAGAAGTAGAGAATAATATTCAGCTTCTATTTCAACATGCAGACGGAGTAGTATCTGCATCAGAAGTATCTAGTAGTGCAGCGAAGAAAATCACTATGGATATTGAAGAAGTCGCAAATGGTGCAGAGAGTCAAATGCAAGCAATGGAACAAACTGCGGGTGCGATGGAAGAGTTGACACAAGGAATGCAGAGTATAGTCAATACATCATCCTCTGTAAATGAATTATCTGCTCAATCAGCATTAGATGCAGAGAGTGGTAACAAATTAATGAAACAAATGATTCAACAGATGGATACAATCCAAAATTCGGTACATAGCGGTGTGAAACAAGTAGAGACTATGAAAGAACAATCAGAAGAAATTGTTAAAATCATTGATGTTATGCAAGGTATTACCTCCCAGATTAACTTATTAGCATTAAACGCCGCAATTGAGGCTGCACGTGCTGGTGAAAGTGGTAGAGGATTTGCAATTGTGGCAGATGAAGTGCGGAAATTAGCAGAACAATCTAGTGATTCTGCAAAACAAATTGAGAATCTTATTACTCAAGTTATGGGAACAACGAACCATACAGTACATATGATGGGGAAAGTAGATAATGAGGTACAGGCAGGTACACAAGTAGTAATGCATACAGAAAAAGTATTTGGAACAATTACAGAAAAAGTACAGCAAGTATCTGAGCAAATTCAAACGGTATCTATGTCAACAGATGAAATTGCAGCGAGTAGTGAGGAAATCTCGGCTTCTGCAGAAGACATGGCTCAAATTTCCCAAAGATCATCTGACCGAACTGATAGGGTAAAAGAGTCTATTCAACAGCAAGAAAAATCTGTTCAAGAGATTTCGGTTTCAATTGAACATATGCATAACGCAGCAGGAAAACTAAAACAAATAGTTGCCCAATTTACTCTTCAAAAGTAGTAGCATATTTGAGTGTTAATAAAGATAAAAAAATCATCCTCTTTTAAGAAAAAAGGATGATTTTTTTATCCCGCTATTTGCTGGACAGTAAGACCCCCACCTCAAAATTCAGCGGAAAATGCTACCCCTGAAATATAAACCATGAATATAGTAGCCTATCTCCTTTAGGTGCCAATAAAGGGAAGTTGTAAAGTGAAAAGGAGTTTATAAAGAGATTGTAGAATGTTTTAGTATATAACACCTTAGATGTGACAACTTCCTTTTTGAAAAAGAAAGAAGGGAGTATAAAGCAGAAAGGTAGTGGAAATATTTCTTCTAGAAGATTTACATTTTATCTTACATTCACCAAAAAATAGTACTCCTGAAACAATGAAGTTCATTTTATTTGAATGAAATAGGGAGAGAGGACAATGAAGAAAAAAATATTGGGTGTAATGATGATTGCGACAATGGCAGGAGGTATATTTGCAGGGACGAATGTGACGCCTGTAAAAGCGGAAGAGTATCCACAAATGATTGTGTTTGAAGATGTTCCATACGGATTTTGGGCATATGATGCTATTATGGATTTAGCATATCATAAAATTATATTAGGGTATGGAAACGGGAAGTATGGTGTTGGCGATCTTATAACACGTGAACAAGTAGCTGGGACTATTTACAGAACACTTGAGATAAAAGAAGAAGGGCCAGTAGCGAATCCATATAAAGATGTTTCTGATAGTACAACAACTTTTAAAAAGGAAATTTTGGCGTTAACAAAACGTGGTGTTTTTTCAGGGGATGGCCAAGGGAATTTTAGGCCGAAAGCACCAATCTCTAGAGCGGAAATGGCTGTCATTTTAAAACGAGCATTTCATTTTGAAACGAAACAAAAACATACATTTAAAGATATTCCAAAAGGCCACTGGGCAGAAGATGCAATTAGTGCGTTACAATCTAATAATGTTGTGAGAGGAACTGGGAATGACATGTATGAATTAAATCGCCCTGTACCTAGAGAACAATATGCTCAGTTTATTAATAATGCGATTATTAATTATCATTTGAAAGAGGATTGGAAGTAGAGTGAAATATGAAAGCACAAATAGAAATATTTGTGCTTTTTTGTTTGTTTAAAAAGAATTATTATTCGAATTTATGTATTTTTATGGTTATACACAAGCTTTATAATCAACCCGATGAAAAAGACATGATGTGTAATATGATTCACAAAACCGTCACGAAATGTGTCGAAAAATATATTGTCACTATACCATTTATTCTGTATATTTTTAAAAAAACATATACATATTGGGGAGATAATTTGATGAGCAAAAAATTATTAAAAACAGCTACAGCATTAACAATTATGGGTGGGGTGTTATTCTCAGCAGAGAGTAATAGTGTAAAAGCGGAAAGTGCACCGTTGCAAAAAACAAATACAATTGTATTTAAAGATGTACCACAAGGGCATTGGGCATATGAGGCAATTCATGAATTAGCGGAACAAGAAATTATTTTAGGATATGGCGATGGAATATTCGGTTTTGGGGATAATGTAACACGTGAGCAAGTTGCAGCTTTAATTTACCGTGTGTTTGATATGGAAGAACAAGATGAATATGAAAACCCATATGGAGATATTGATGAAAATTCAACAAGCTTTATCGAGGAGATATTGGCTTTAACGGA
>NZ_JAKUEU010000048.1:0-39852 GCF_022663075.1 Bacillus cereus group sp. BfR-BA-01441 | reverse complement strand
CTCAATATATAAAGCGTTCCATCCTTTATTTTCTAATCCTTTTTGCCATTTCGTTAATACTTTTTTCAATCCTACAACATCAAGGTCTTTCTTCTTCTCTGCATCCCATAAACTTAAATGTTCAAATTGGAATACCATATTGAACTTACCTTGCTCTTCTCCAACCCAAAGCTCAGCATCTTCAATCTTAACACCATTTGCTTCACCAACAGTCATAATATCGTACTTAGAGAATGTATTTTCTTTTAGCTCTTCTAATAAAGGTTGAATACCTTTCACATTCATATGTTTATCAAAAGATGGCACATATTTTAACCCTTTTGGATTTGGCATATCCTTGAGGCCTTCTTCTTTTTTAATATGACTGATTGCATCAACGCGGAAACCATCAATACCTTTATCAAGCCACCAATTAACCGTATCGTATAGTACTTCGCGAACTTCTTTATTCTCCCAGTTTAAATCTGGTTGTTTACGTGAGAATAAATGTAAATAATATTGTTCTGTTTCTTCATCATATTCCCATGCCGAACCATTAAAAATACTTTCCCAGTTGTTTGGCTCCGCACCATCTTTACCATCATGCCAAATATACCAATCACGCTTCGGATTATCTTTAGATGAACGTGATTCAATAAACCATGGATGTTCATCACTCGTATGATTAATAACTAAATCAATAATAAGCTTCATATCACGCTTATGAACTTCATCTAGTAAAGCATCAAAGTCTGCCATTGTACCAAACTCATCCATAATATCTTGATAATCACTAATATCATAACCATTATCATCATTAGGTGACTTATACATTGGACAAATCCAAATTACATCTATACCTAAATCTTTTAAATAATCCAGTTTTGCAATAATACCTTGTAAATCTCCAATACCATCACCATTTGAATCCATAAAGCTTCGTGGATAAATTTGATAAGCAACTGCTTCTTTCCACCATGTCTTATTCATAGTCCTTCTCTCCTTTTGCATCCCATCGGAATTTTATGCAAACGTTTTCGTAACACTATCATAACAAAATATGAACAGTTTGCAACTGTTTTCATTGAACTCTATGTAGATTCTTTATTCTTATCCTTTATTTATTTCTCACAAAGGTAAATCTCATTCTTCACCTCTCCTTGTCCACGCGTATTACAGACATTTTTCATATATTAATAAAAAACTCTGATTATTTTAGAAAGGAGTAATAAATTGAAGCAAACAAAATTAACAGGTCGTATCGTTGTTCCCACAGATCCTGACTACGACGTAGCCCGAATGAATTTAAATTTAAGTATTCCAAAACTCCCTTGTATTATTGTTTTTTGTCAAAATAACAAGGATGTCTGTAACGCCTTAAAATGGGCACGTGAACGTCATATACCATTTCGGTTAAGAAGTGGACGTCATAGCTATGAAAATTTTTCTCTTTTAAATAGAGGACTTATTATTGATGTGAGTGAAATGCATCGCATTACTGTTAATACAGAGAAATTAACAGCAACAATTGAGGCTGGTGCAAATCTTGGCACTGTTTATAAAGAACTTTGGAATTACGGTGTTACAATTCCTGCTGGTACAAGTGCAAGCGTTGGAGTTGTTGGATTAGCACTTGGCGGTGGTATTGGTATGCTTTCGCGCTTATTTGGATTAACATGTGATCAATTAATGGAAGTGGAAATGGTACAAGCGTGTGGAAAATTTGGTGCAAAACTCATTCGTGCAAATGAACAAGAAAACTCTAACCTTTTTTGGGCATGCCGTGGTGGCGGTGGTGGAAACTTCGGAATTGTCACTTCCTTAACTTTTCGAGTCCACCCGATAAAAAATGTATCAATTTTCTCAATTACATGGGAATGGGAAGACTTTATTGCTGCATTTCAAGCGTGGCAAAACTGGGCACCTTATATAGATGAACGTCTCACTTCATCGATCGAATTATTCGCCAAGCAACGAAATAAAATTGAAGCACAAGGCGAGTTTGTCGGTTCTCCCTCTGAACTCCATTCCCTATTATCCCCTCTTCTTGAAACTGGTAGCCCCTCTCTCTTTATAGAAGAAGTTCCTTATATAAAGGCTGTTGAATTTTTTAATGGAGGTAACATCCCTGAAAATTTTAAGCGCTCTGGTTCCTATGTCTATAAACCTATTCCCCTTAAAGGCATTCAAATCATGCAATACTTTCTTTCTCATGCACCAAATAAAGATGCTAGTATTTGGCATCAATCGCTCATAGGTGCTGTTGAAAATATTTCGCCGAATGAAACGGCTTATTTTCATCGTAAAGCAATTATTGCTCAAGAATACATTACCTCTTGGAAATGCGATGATGAAGAAAATCGAAATATACGCTGGGTTAAAGGTTTACGAGAAAGCTTAGATCCTTATACACTAGGTGACTATGTGAACTGGCCCGATATCGACATTAAAAATTGGCAAACTAGTTATTATGGCTCTAACTTTCACAGATTACGTAAAGTAAAAACCATGTATGATCCTTGTGATGTTTTTCATTTCCAACAAAGTATTCCTCCTTTTCATACGTGAAAAAGGGGATAACATAAAAAAATCATCCAATATACCGTTACCTCGCAGTATGTTGGATGATTCAAGTTGATTTTCTATATCGTTTCAAATTCTTGCTCCTACTCATAAACTTTTACTTACAGATTAATTGTATTTCGTATCATTTTCATGCAATGAATGTAATTTAATATTTGGTACTTTATCTTTTTCAATACCTCTATTATAAGAAACAGGAACTTGAAATTCAAATTGCTTTGTCTCATGTTTTTGTAAATAGACTGGTTTCGGTACTGGATAGCTTTTTGAATTCTCGTTTGCATTATCATATAAAACAACTTTTAATGCTTGTGAATGATTACGATAATTTTTTAAAGTAACAATGCACTTCGGTTGGATATTCTCTCCATTTTTCTCCATTCTACACTGGCTATCTTCTTTTTTATATTCTATTGCTTCTACCCCTGTTTTTCCTGCATAATACCATGTTTTATTCAATGTCTGGAGGATTGTATTTAAAATAAACGGCATCATTACAATCAAAATACTAGTACCTACTACTTTTATCTTATTCATTTTTCTAAATGTACTAGACTCCTTTTTTCCTAGCCATTTTAAAAATAATATAAATGCAATTACATGTAGTATGAAAGAAACAATCAATATATTTGAGAATTTATAATCCATATAAACATACGTATGTATCGGAATCTTATAGACATTGAATAGTTTTTCCCCAATTAATTCATTATCATTTGGAATTTTTAATAATAACAAAACCCCTATACTGTAACAAATAGCTACTAATCGATCATACTCAATACGAATCATTCTTTCTCCCCTTCACTTTGTATTTTATTATCGATTTTAGCTATTATTACCATACTATACAATCTTTTTATAGAGGATAACGTAAAAAAGTTCCTTATAAATATATAAAGAACCTTATTAATATACAATATGAATTAAAAAATCAATATACAATTTTCACATAGAGATTTCTTCAAAATATGTTGGATCATGTATTGTAATTTTTTTATCTAAAATTGTAACAATGCTATCATTTTTTAATTGTTTTAATACGCTGCTAACTGTCTCTCGAGATGTTCCAGATATTTTGGATATTTCAATTGTTGTAAGTGGACATGAAATTACAATCTTTTCTCCACTCTGTTCTCCTAAATCCTGCATTAAATAATTTAACGTTTGGATAACACGATCTTGTGCATTAGGAATTGTAATATTTTGCACTCGATTTTCGTTCAATTTTAATATAGATGATAATTGCTGAACAACGTACATCAATTGTGTTCTGCTGGACTTTACCATATCTTCAAAGATTACCGTTGGAATATAATATACCTCCACATCCGTCATTGCTTCTGCTGTATAGTTATATCCTCTGTCTGTAAACATACCACCATAAGGAAAAATAGAATACCGCTTTACATAGTCATCGTATAATAAGTTCCCATTTTGATTAACCCGCTCTAACTTTACAAAACCATCTAACATGAAGTAAATTCTTTCCCTTGAATCCCCTTCTAAAAATAAAAATTGACCTTTTTTATAAGTTCGCCAATAAACAAACTCTGTTAAGCCTTTCAATTTTTTTTCTGTTAAATGAGCAAATAATTCGAACTGCTTTAAGTCTTTCACTACGTTCCGTCTATTCATAAAATTCCCTCTCTCTTGCTGTATGTTGGAGCGAAAAATCAAGAAAGCGTATTCAATTTGAATTTTATCATAATTAACTTGTATATTCAGATTTCATCATGAAAACTTTATGAACAATGAGTACAAAAAATATTAATAAATAAAAAGAATGAAGTTATTAACCTCATTCTTTTTTTACTACTAAGTAGCGTACATAATAATTTAAACATACATGCATACATTCTGTTTTGAAATAATAGTACCGGCTTTTTCTTCTAGTGCTTCATATACTTTTTCTAAAGACGTAATAATCGTTTTTCTTTTTGGATTTGTATTAACAAAATTAATAGCAGCTTCGATTTTTGGAAGCATGCTTCCCGCAGCAAATTGTTGTTCTTCAATATATTCTTCTAATTGATTCACTGTGACATGCTCTAATTTTTTTTGATTCGGTTGATTATAATTTACATACACATAATCAACTGCAGTTAAAATAACGAGCGTATCGGCATCTACTAATTCTGCTAATTTCTGCGCAGCGAAATCTTTATCGATAACCGCTTCAGTTCCTTTTAACCCTTCTTCAGAATCAATTACTGGAATTCCACCTCCGCCCACAGCTATCACTATGTTTCCATCTTCGACCAAAGAATTAATCACTTTATGTTCATGAATACTTACAGGCTTCGGTGATGGAACAACACGTCTCCATCCTCTACCAGCATCTTCTTTAAACACTGCTTTTGTTTCATCCATTAATTTTCTGGCCTCTTCTTCTGTATAAAAAGGACCAATTGGTTTAGTTGGATTTTTAAATGCCTCATCTTTTTTATCCACAACAACACGTGTTATAACCGTTGCTACATCTTTGTTTATATTCCGTTTTTTCAATGCCTTTTCAATTGCATTTTCCATCCAATATCCAATCATCCCTTGGCTCATTGCCCCACAAGTATCTAATGGCATTGCAGGTGTCTTTTCCGTTTCTGCAGCTTTTTGCTGTAATAAAATATTCCCCACTTGTGGGCCATTTCCATGCGCAATTACTATATCCACATCATTTTCCATTATTTTCACAAGTTGTTCTGCCGTTTTTTCCAACGCTTCTTGCTGCGCTCCCGCAGTAGCTTCTCCAGACTGTATCGCATTTCCCCCTAGTGCAACTACAATTTTTCTTCGTGCCATATTCCAGCCCTCCAGTTGATTTCGCTTTCACAGCGCTTTATAAAGTAATACTGCCTGTAATTAATCCATAAATCGCAAAGAATGCTAAAGCACCAATTGCTACGGATGATGCTAATTCCACTCGAGTAAATATTTGCTTCGAACTCTTTTGCTTTTGAACATTGTAAAAAATAAAAATACCTGGCGCATATAAAGTCATTGTTAATAATAAATACTCTAAACCGGCTGCATAAACTAACCACACGCCATAAATACTTGCGATCAAGCCAATTATTATATTTTTATTTCGATCTGCTTCTTCAGACTTTAAGCTATGCTTCAGTTGATAAAATGCTGAAAAAGCATATGGGATTAAAATAGCTGAAGATGCTAAAGAGAATGCAAAGTTATACGCCTGATCAGAAACGACGAATGTTAACAAGAATATTTGTATTAAACCATTTGTTATCCATAATGAATTTACTGGAGCCTTATTTTTATTTTCTTTTGCGAACCATTTTGGAAATACTCCATCTTTAGCCGCTAAATATGGAATTTCAGAAGCGAGCAAAGTCCAACCTAACCAAGCACCTAATACAGAGATGACTAAACCTAAATTAATAAAGATAGCACCCCATTTTCCAACAACACTTTCAAACAAATAAGCCATAGCCGGATTTTTCAAACCTGCAATGTCTGCTTGCTGCATAAGTCCAAGAGACAATAATGTGATTAAAATGTAAATGATGAGTGTACCAATTAAGCCAATAACGGTTGCTTTCCCTACATCACTTCTATTTTTTGCTCGACTGGATAAAACAACAGCCCCTTCTACCCCAATAAATACCCATAAAGTTACAAGCATTGTACTTTTAACTTGGCTGCCAACTGCTCCCCATGAAAAAGAACCAGTTTGCCCCCAAAATCCATCTAAGAACGTATCAATATGAAACGCAAAGATTCCTATGACAATAAATACAAATACAGGTACTAATTTTGCGATTGTAGTTACTAAATTCACAAGGGCTGCTGATTGAACTCCACGTAAAATTAACATGTGAACACACCATAATAATACGCTTGCACCAATAATGGATTCTACATTTTGACCGCCTTCAAAGATCGGGAAGAAATATCCTAATGAAGAAAACAATAATGTACCGTAAGCTACATTCCCAAGCCAAGCAGATAGCCAGTATCCCCACGCACTATTAAACCCCATAAAATTACCAAACCCTGCTTTTGCATAGCTAAAAATACCACCATCTAAATCTGGCCGTTTTACAGTTAGATTTTGAAAAGATAATCCGAGTGCGATCATCCCAATTCCTGTTATAACCCAGCCAATAATAATGGCTCCAGCACCAGCACCTTTTGCCATATCACTCGCTAAATTAAAGGCTCCACCGCCAATCATAGACCCAACTACAAGAGCCGTTAGTGTAAACAACCCTAATTTCTTATCTTCACCCATTCCACTCACCTCTCTTTAATTGCAATAACAATACAAAAGCAATAGTGAATGATAGTGTCTAAAGGAGGAGAAAGAAGAAAGGAAGACTCCCTTTCTTCTTTACTCCATGTTTCCTAAAGTAGCTGCCATAACCGCTTTAATTGTATGCATTCTATTTTCAGCTTGATCAAATACTTTTGAATGTTTACTGCGGAATACTTCGTCAGTTACCTCCATTTCTTTCAACCCATATTTCTCATAAACTTCTTCGCCATACATCGTTTCAACATCATGAAATGCAGGTAAACAATGTAAGAAAATCACGTTTTCATTCCCTGTTGCTTTAATCATTTTCATATTTACTTGATAAGGTTTCAATAACTCGACACGTTCAGCAAATTTTTCTTCTTCCCCCATAGACACCCATACATCTGTATAAATTACATCTGCATTCGCAACAGCTTCTTCCACATTACTTGTTATCATTACTTGTTCATTATATTTTTTTGCTAAATCAATTACTTCTTGTGCAGGCCATAAAGATTCCGGTGTACAAATACGTACATCCATTCCAACGATTGCTCCACCAACTAGTAAGCTATTAGCAACATTATTTCGCCCATCGCCAACGTAAACGAGCTTCACATTTTTCAATTTCCCTATATGTTCTCTAATTGTTAATAAATCTGCTAGTGTTTGTGTTGGATGCCACATATCTGTTAATCCATTCCAAACTGGCACACCAGAATTTTGTGCTAAAGATTCTACAGTTTCATGATTAAATCCACGAAACTCAATTCCGTCAAACATACGCCCTAACACTTTTGCTGTATCCTCTACAGATTCTTTTTTCCCAAGTTGAATATCACCTTTCCCTAAATATTCAGGATTTGCCCCTAAATCTGTACATGCTACTGTAAATGCACAACGCGTACGAGTAGAAGTTTTTTCAAATAAGAGCGCTACATTTTTACCTTCTAAATAATGATGCGGGATACCATTTTTCTTTTTCTCTTTTAATTCTGCTGCCAAATCTAGAAAATATAACAATTCTTCTTGTGTAAAATCTTTTTCTGCTAGAAAGCTTCTTCCTTTTAAATTTGGTCTAGTCATTAACATAATTCATCCCTACTTTCTCCGTTATTTATACTAAATATCTTTACGAACAATTGGCATACTCATGCAACGTGGACCCCCACGACCACGAGATAATTCCGAACTTAGCACCTCAATCACTTCTATACCGTGTTCACGTAATAACGTATTAGATACATAGTTGCGATCATATGTAACAACTACACCTGGCGCAATTGCTAATGTGTTCGAGCCATCATTCCATTGTTCACGAGCAGAAGCAATTACATCTCCTCCTCCACATGGAATAAGAACTAATTCACTTAAGCCTAATACCTCTTTTAATGCTTCCATTAAAGAAGTACGATGTGTAATTTTAAGAGTTTCCTCATCTGATCCTTTTTCTAAAATATAAATATTCATATTCCCTTTTGGCCCTTGAATGGCTGGGTGAATTGTAAACTTGTCATAATCAACCATTGTAAATACTGTATCTAAATGCATAAATGCTCGACATTTTGGAATTTCTATTGCTAACACTTTCTTAATTTTATTTTGTCGGCTAAAGAGATTTTTAGCTAAACGTTCAATTGCTTTAGCTGAAGTACGAGCAGATACTCCAATCGCAATTGTTTCTTCATTTAAAATTAGCTCGTCGCCACCTTCAATCGGAAATTTATAATCACGATCTAACCAGATTGGTACATTATGTTTTGCAAATCTTGGATGATATTTAATGATGTACTCCATGAATAATGATTCACGTCTACGCGCTGGTTCTCTCATCTTATTTATCGTTAAGCCATCGCCCACGCTAGCTGCTGGATCACGAGTAAAATATAAATTAGGCATTGGATCTAAGTAAAACGGATAGTGATCTTCCATTAATTCATATAAATGTGTCTTCTTACTTGTTTCAATTTCGTTTTTCCGTACACCGCCCATAATTTTTTGAATTAATTCTTCATTTGAAAAGGAAAGTAAATATTCTTTTAAAGTTTGATGTGCAACATTTACGTCGGCCTGTCCTTCTTTTAAAATACGATCAACAAATTCTTCTCGAAGTTTTTTATCTACTAACGCCTCAGCGGCTAGTTTTTCTAAATAAAGAACTTCAACACCCCGATTGCGTAACGTTTGTGCAAAATAATCATGCTCTTTTTGAATAATTGGTAAGTATGGAATATCGTCAAATAATAATTGCTGCAAATAATCTGGCGTCAAGTTTTCCACTTCTTTACCCGGTCGTTTTAATAAAACCGTTTGTAATTCCCCAATTTCTGAAGTAACATGTATCGGATGTTTCATTTGTTGTACCTCCTTTTAAATATGTTTGATGTCTTACAAGTACATAATAAATGCTCTGTACTTTCATCTTTGTGAAAGCATCCACATTATCATTGTGAAATATTAAACAAGTTATTTTTTTAAAATCATACGAATATGTATTTTTATAACAAACTATCTTGCTTTCTCAATAAAAAATACATATATTACGCATATATGTTGAATATTTAACTTCCGTATTTAAACAAAAATCCTGTTTTTAATTTTATTAAAAACAGGATTTTTGCATCTAAATAATTAAATTTAATCTTTCTTCTATAATCTCCCTATCTGATTTCGACTGTGAAATTATAAGGCATGTATCATTTCCACATATACATCCTATTTTTTCTTTCCAATCTAACTCATCAAATAAAACACCAATAACATGTGCATTACCAGGTAATGTTTTAATAACCATTAATTGATCTACACAATCAATTTTTACAACAACTTCTCGTAATTTTTTCTTTAACTTTATATCAGTTTGTAAATGCTCTTCTGAGAAAACTTTATATATCATTAATCCTTCTTGAGAAGGTACCTTCGTTAAGTTTAACTCACGAATATCGCGAGAAACCGTAGCTTGTGTTACTAATACATCTTTTTTTGCTAACAATTCTACTAATCTTTCTTGCTTATCTATTTCATACTCCTTTACAAATTGTTTAATTAACCGTTGTCTTTTTTCTTTTTTCATAAAAGACACCCCTTTTAATATTATAGCTCGCTATAATTTTCATCCGAAAGGGACAGAAAAGAATGTTGCGGAAACGTTCATAGTTTAACTGTAAATATTAAATCAAGCTAAATAAAAAAGAGAAGAACAATATTCTGTTCTTCCTTTTACATTGAAAATCGTTCAATTGTTTGTTTCAAATCAGTTGCTTGCTTCTCTAAATCCTTTAATAATTGATCGATTACTATCATATTTTTAGATTGTTGTAGCGTCACACGTGCTACTTCTTGCGAACCAGCTGACGTTTCTTCAGCAATTGCTGCTACAGCTTTTGTTTGTGCTCCTGTTTGATGAATGTGGCTCACTTGTTCATTCATATAACTACTAATTTGCTGAGTTGCATCGGCTACTTCCATAACACTTGATGACATTTCTTTTAAAATTAATTCCGTAGCTTCCCCACGTTTCGCCTCTTCTTTAGCTATTTTCACTTGTTCTGTCATTTTCATTGCAACTTGTTGTACTTCATCTTGCATATTCCGTAATAACTGCGATATGTTTCTTGCAGAATGATCACTTTCATCAGCAAGTTTACGTACTTCTTCCGCAACAACCGCAAAGCCTCTTCCATGCTCTCCTGCGCGAGCTGCCTCAATAGAAGCATTTAGTGCTAATAAATTCGTTTGGCTAGCAATTGCACTCACAACAGACACAATATGTTCTACTTGTTTCATTCGTTCTTCTAACTTCTGTACATTTTGCATTGAATCTTCATTTTCTTTTGCCAATGTTTGAATACCTTGAATTAAAGACGTAAAGACACGAGTACTATGCCCTAAAGCTTCAACCATTTCTGAAGACAATGTATCAGACTGCTTCGCTTTTTCTTCTACTTCACTTGCAATAGAAGTCGTTGTATCAACAGCAGAAACAATTGCTTGAATTGATGCCGCTGATTGCTCAGCGCCTGAAGAAATCTCTGCAAGTGTCTCAGATACACCTTGCGCTTGTCTCGTTGCTTCGCCTGTTTGTTTTCTAATCTGCTGTACTTGATTATTTGTATACGAAAATGTTGTATCAATATTTTTTACCATGCCCCTTAAGTTTCCTAACATCATATTAAATGCAACACTTAAAGATTTAATTTCATCATCTGTCTTCGGTAATGGAACATCTTCACGAATATCACCCTCAGCTGCTTTTCTTGCCGCTTCCTCTAACTTGCGAAGCGGTTTAATTAAAAATACGGCTGCTCCATATGCTAAAATTCCAGACCATACTACCCCTAATAACATAACGATAATATTATATACAGTTTGACTTACATAACTTTGAAAATAATCGTATATCACGTAAATAAAAAATATACTTGTTGAATATGTAATGAAAGCTAAAACTGTAGTGAATAGCATAAGTTGTGTACGTAATCCAAAAGAAAATGTTTTTCTTTCTTTTTCCATCTTCCCTTTCCCCCTTTTTATAAGCAATATAAATACTACCTATATATTATTATCCATATTTTCATTATAGAAGGATATAGAGATTTTAAAAATCATTATTTCTTTGAATATCAAATTGCACGAAAAAAATAAAGGATTCTGACAATTTATGACTAATAACAGAAATACAGGGCAACATTTGTAAAATATATTTTTAACTGGGGGTTTTGTATGATTCAAGTTCGAAATCTAGTAAAATCATTCGGTTCACTTGATGTGTTAAAAGGAATTGATTTAGAAGTAAAAGAAAAAGAAGTTGTTGTTTTAATTGGTGCCAGTGGTTCTGGTAAAAGTACATTACTTCGCTGTCTTAACTTTTTAGAAATGTACGATGAAGGCGAAATTCACTTACAAGGTGAGCGAATTGATCCAAAGCATTCAAATTTAAATAAAGTCCGTGAAAATGTCGGTATGGTTTTTCAGCACTTTAACCTCTTTCCTCATATGACCTCACTAGAAAACATCATAGAAGCACCTATTCACGTAAAAAAATTAGAGAAAGCAAATGCACAGGATATTGGAAATCAACTTCTCCAAAAAGTCGGCCTTCAAGATAAAGCGGATGTAACTCCTCATCTTCTTTCAGGTGGTCAAAAACAGCGCATTGCCATTGCACGAGCTCTTGCAATGAGCCCTAAGATTATGCTATTTGATGAGCCTACCTCAGCTTTAGACCCTGAACTTGTTGGAGAAGTATTGCAAGTTATGAAAGAACTTGCTGAAGAAGGGATGACAATGGTTATTGTTACTCATGAAATGAATTTCGCAAAAGATGTAGCTGATCGCGTCATCTTTATGGACGATGGAAAGATTGTAGAAGATGCTCCGCCAGTACAATTCTTTTCAGCTCCATCACATGAACGGGCAAAACAATTTTTACGCAACGTTTTATAATGTAACTTTTGTTTCAAACGAAAAGGAATACATTCATACGGTGCACAACTAATCATCCAAATAAAATATTTCAATAACATACTAAAAAACTATCCGTATGATCAATATATAGGAGGGGTTTTATGAAAAGAAAACTATTAACCATTGTTGCGAGCATTACACTATGTACATCCTTCATACTAGGAGCTTGTAGCAAAGAAAGCTCTACTACTTCATCAAATAGTGAAAAAGAATTTCGCTATGCGATGAGTGGATTATACAAACCTTTTAACTATAAAGAAAATGACGGCAAACTTGTCGGCTTTGATGTAGAAATCGGTGAAGCTCTTGCTAAAAAGATGAACATGAAGGCTACGCCCGTTACAAACCCATGGGAAACGCTGATTCAAGGTCTTCAAGCGAAGAAATATGATGTAATACTGGGTAGTATGGCAATTACAGAGGAGCGCTTAAAAGCTGTTAGTTTCTCAAATCCGTACTATCGCTCTGGCGCCCAAATTTTTGTGGCTAAAAAAAATACCGCTATCTCTTCTCCAGAAGATTTAAAAGGTAAGAAAATTGGTGTTGTAAAAGCTAGTACCTTTAAAAATCTTGTTGCAAAATATACAGATCAAATCACAGAATATGACAGCGATATTACTGCTCTTATGGACTTAGAGCCTGGGCGTGTTGACGCAGTAATTACGGATCAAATGGTTGGTCTACGTATGATAAAAGAAGGAAAATCGAAGATAAAAGAAGCCGGAAAACCATTAAATCTTGATGAAATGGGAATTGCTATTCGCAAAGATGATAAAGAAATGGTTGAGAAAGTAAATAAAGCGTTAGATGAAATCATTAAAGATGGTACGTATGAAAAGATCAGTAAAAAATGGTTCGGGCGTAATATTCTCGGTGAAGAGGAAAAAACGAAGTAAGTTAGCCATTCAAAAGATTTATAAACAATGCCCCACTGATTAAATGTTCATTTTATGTGGGGCATTTCATTCTCTACTAAAATCTATACAATATGAGGTGAAACGCATGTTTGAAATTTTTATCTCTTCCTATCCCACACTCTTAAAGGCTACTATTGTCACATTACAATTAACATTAACTTCCCTAGTACTCGGTTCATTAATTGGATTATTATTCGCTTTCTTTCGAATCTCTAACAATAAAGTTTTAAATAGTATCGCTCATGTCTACATTGCTATTATTCGTGGTACACCTTTAATTGTTCAAATTGCCATTCTCTATTTTGGAATTACATCCGTTGTTGTTTTCACCCCTTTTTGGGCAGGTGCAATCGCTTTAGCAATTCATAACGGAGCATATATTACGGAAATTTTCCGTGGATCTATTCAATCCGTTGACCGGGGACAATTAGAAGCAGCTCGCTCTTTAGGCATGCCTTATCCTTTAGCTATGCGACGAATTATATTACCACAAGCATTTCGTCTGTCTCTTCCTCCTCTAGGAAACCAATTTATTATCGGATTAAAAGATTCTTCACTTGTTGCTTATGTAGGAATGTCTGAATTATGGGGTTCAGGTTTATCAATTGCAGCAGGTAATTTCCAACAATTAGATACTTACATAATCGTTGGTGCATACTATCTCATACTTGTTCTTCTATTTACTTATTTTGTTAATCTTTTAGAAAAACGACTACAACGAAAAGAAACTAACTCCGTCCAAGTCCATAAAAGGAACAAAAAGGAAGTTTCTTTATAAGAAAAAGCAAGCCTGAGATGGCTTGCTTTTTCATTGCAAAAATATATTAATTTTTACTGATTTACTTTTTTAATACTCTTTTCTTCTTCTATATGTTCCTCACGATATGAAATATTATGAGGATCTAGTCCATTTCCTAAAGAACCATAGAAATGCTCTCTATGCGGATCCACTAATTCACTTCCTTGATAATACACACGTGGTGTATTCCATAGCGCTGCCAAAGCTTTTGTCATCGGCATCTCATGATAGCGTTCCGGCCACATTTCTTTAATCTTCTCTTTTACTAACGGATAGTATTTAGAACTCATAGCGGGAAACAGATGATGTTCTGTATGATATGAGAAATTGAAATGTAAAACGTCTACCCAGCGCGGCACTGTTACTGACAAACAGTTTGCTAACGGATCATTTACTGGAACAATTGGATTTAAGCGGTGATTTGTTGCGATATATGCCATTACAATAAAGTTAGCAATTAACAACGGAATGACATATGCAAATAACCATTTTCCAGGTCCCATAATAAACAATAAACTAATCCAAACTGTCCAAGGCAAAAGAAGTTGAAGCCATACAGATTTTTGATTGGATGACTTGAACTCTTTTATAAAATGAAAGAACATTCGAGTCGAATGCAATGTAAATTGAATTGTTAGTGACAGAAAACTAAAGAATGAACGTACATGTAAAGGCATACGATATACCCAACTCAAAAACTTACTCTTCTTAAGTTTCTCAAGTGTCGGCCATGCATCTGGATCATTCTCTTCATGCTGTGTATGAACATGATGCGTTGCATTATGCCACTTTCTCCAAAGCTTTGGCCCTGTTGATAATGGCATAAATGCAATCGCGCCTAAGAAGTCACGAAGCCATGCCTTTCTTACAACAGTTCCATGTAAAATTTCATGCCCTAAAAATCCTAGTGAAGCAAAACATAATCCAAGAACAATCGCAATTCCTAGATTCGCCCACACATTCAATTCAAATACACCAATCGATATTAACCCCGCCAATGCCACAAGCAAATAAGCCAGTCCACCAAATAAACGAGTAGGCACTGGTTTAAATGCTTTTTTCGGCAAATGTGGTGATACACGTGCTGCATACCACCCAAACGTATGAAGCTCCTTCATCCTTTTGCTCCTTTCTTATGCCGCGCCTTGCGCAACTTACATATATCAATTCTTGCTTCCAGATTGATTTTACTAGATGATCCAAAAAGCATCTATTATAAGGAAAATATACTCACTCTATCGTCACTTATTTTTCGCTTTTATTATCAATGAAAAACATTTCTCTTTTTACTCTCTATCAACCTTTCCACATGATGAATCATAACAATAGAATTTCTATATTGTCAACACCTTTTATGACCTAGTAATAAAAGGTGGTTATATTTTTATAATCATACTTTATTTCACTAAAGAAAATGTATAGATTCCATAAGGATTTACCCACTATATATAGACATTTTCTTAAACGCCATAGACTCTATCTCATTCAATAACTCCCTATGTAATCAACAAACAGAATCACTTGAATTTAGTTTTATATAAATCCTACTACATCATAATGCCCCACCTAATTAATTATATTAAAATAATTTATAACCTCTTTTAATAAAAATAGACTACTTCTAAAACAACACACATGAATTTCATATAATATGGAAATATTAAAAGGGAAATTGTTCTAAAATCAGGAGGTTTCCGCAATGACAAGTGATACATTTCCACAACTGCCGCTATCTTATTGGATTGAATCTACTCAGTTTCCTACTTTCCCTCGTTTATCCGAAAATATAAAGACGAAAGTTGCTATTATCGGTGCTGGTATTACAGGTATTACTACTGCCTATTTACTTGCAAAAGAAGGCATCGATGTTGTTTTAATTGATTCTGGTCGTATTTTAAATGGAACGACTGGGCATACAACAGCGAAAGTAACAGCACAACATGATCTTATTTATGATGAATTAATAAATCATTTCGGTGTAGAAAAGGCCCTGCTTTACTATGAATCAAATAATCAGGCTCTACAATTCATAAATAAAACTGTTCAAACATATAAAATCGACTGTAATTTCTCAAATGAAGATTCATATTTATATACAACTACTGATAACGGATTAAGAAATTTATCGAAAGAATATGAAGCTTATCAAAAATTAAATATACCTTGTGACTATGTTCAATCTCTATCGATTCCTATTCCAGTACAATCTGCGCTTGTAATGAAAAATCAAGCACAATTCCATCCCCTTCTTTATTTAAAAACACTTTTAGAAAAGTTTGTGGAGATGGGCGGAAAGGTCTACGAACAAACAACAGCTATGGATGTGGAAAAGGGCGATTATTCACAAATAATTACAAAAGAGGGCCATCATATCACTTGTGAATATGTCGTCTCTTGTTCACATTTTCCTTTTTATGATGCGAATAGCTTTTTCTTTACGCGAATGTACGCAGAACGCTCCTACGCTCTTGCAATAAAAGCAAAAACGGAGTATCCAGGTGGCATGTATTTAAGTATTGATGATCCAAAGCGCTCCTTACGCTATATAACAAACAATGGAGAAAAATTAATTTTGATTGGCGGAGAGAGTCATAAAACAGGTCAGGGAATAAATACGATGCTTCATTATGAAGCACTCTATTCTTTTGCTGAAGCCACTTTTGGAATAGATGAAGTTCCTTATAGATGGTCAGCACAAGATTTAATTACTCTAGATAAGCTTCCTTATATCGGACATATTAACGAAAGAAATCCAAATATATTTGTTGCAACTGGATATCGCAAATGGGGAATGACAACTGGAACTGCTGCCGCTCACCTACTGAAGGACTCCATCCTAAAAGTTCACAGTCCCTATAAAGAACTGTATGCACCATCACGCTTCCATGCAAATCCAGATATAAAAACGTTCCTCTCCCAAAACATTGATGTTGCGAAACATTTAATTGCAGGAAAGATTGAAACCGCATTACGTAAGCCAGAAGATCTCGAAGTTGGTGAAGGATCTGTCGTACATGTTAACGGTAAACGAGCAGGTGCTTATAAGGACAAAGAAGGAAAATTACATATCGTCGATACAACTTGTACACATCTCGGCTGTGAAGTTGAATGGAATAATGGTGATTGTACTTGGGATTGCCCTTGCCATGGTTCTCGTTTTTCAATTGAGGGAGACGTTCTTGAAGGCCCAGCAGACCAACCGTTAAAACGAGTTGATAATGAGTAAACAAATAAAGAAGTTCAACAAAATTACTGTTGAACTTCTTTATTTGTTATAAACCCTTTTCAGATAAAATTCGACACAAGGAGGAAAATATTAACATTAAATAAAATAATATATTCATCTACAAATTAAAAGGGGTGAATATTATGCAACCTTCAGCTCCACCTCATCTAGAATCTACAGAAACTATCTTTCCAAGCTCTATTACAAAACTTGTTGTTTTTATTTGTTGGCTAGCCATTTTAGCTGATGGATATGATTTAGGTATTTACGGTGCCGTTCTACCAAAGCTCCTAGAAGACAAAAGCTGGGCGCTATCACCAGCGCATGCTGGTACAATTGCAAGCTATGCTTTATTTGGGATGTTTATTGGAGCTATTCTAGTTGGAACGATTACAGATCTAATTGGGCGTAAATGGACGCTTATATGCTGTTTAGCACTTTTTTCTATCACAATGGGTTTAGCGGCTATCGCTCCTTCTCCTGAGTTATTTGGATTATCTCGATTTATAGGAGGAATCGGATTAGGCGGTGTTATCCCAACAGCTTCAGCACTTACTGTTGAATATTCACCAAAAAAAAGGCAATCTTTTATTTATGCTCTTATGTTTACTGGCTATCCTTTAGGTATCGTGTTAGGTGCTATTTTGTCCATGCTTATGTTAGAAGATTTCGGATGGAGAATTATGTTTGGTATCGGAATGATTCCACTACTCCTCATTCCTTTCATTATTCGCTATTTACCCGAGTCCATTCAATTTTTATTATCACGTAATCGCCAAGAAGAAGTGAACCAAATTCTTAATCGTTTTCAAATTGAATTTCATGTAAAAGATAAAACTCATCAAGACCCATCTACTATACGAAAGAAAAATGGATTTTTTACTTTATTCTCAAAAGAATACATAAAAGCAACGCTACTTTTTTGGATCACTTATATAATGGGAATGTTTTTAATATATGGTTTAAACACTTGGTTACCACAGATGATGCGCCAGGCAGGATATCCTCTTGGGTCTAGTCTGTCATTTCTACTTATGCTAAATATTACCGCAGCTATCGGCGCATTATTCGCTGGAGCAATTGCTGATCGTATAGGAGCAAAAATTGTTATTAGCATCTCTTATCTTATGGCAGCCATATGTATCGGACTATTAACAATCAAACCATCTGTTACAATCATTTATCTTTTAATTGGCCTTGCTGGTATTGGATCAGTCGGTATTACTCAAATATTAAATGCATATGTAACACAATACTTCCCATCACATATCCGAGCTACCTCCTTAGGCTGGGGACTGGGGCTTGGCCGAGTTGGTGCAATTGCTGGCCCAATTCTCGTCGGTATTATTATGACAATGCAATATGACTTAGCATGGAATTTTTACTTATTCTCCTTTGCAGGTTTTATCGCAGCTATATCTGTTTTCTTCATTCCTACAAAATAAAAAGAGCACAAACTTACTTGTGCTCTTTTTCATATGCTTCAAACAACATATCTCGAAACAATGTATTTAAACTCTCAATATCGATTCCTGATCCCTTTTCAATTCCTTTTACATATTGCTGATAGTAATGAATTTGTTCTTCTAAAAATTGATTTAGCACCTTAATTTTCAATCCAACATCTAATTCAGTACCTGCTTTTTTCTTTATTAACAACTTTTCAATTTCATCTAATACGCTACGTTCTAATGATAATTCTGTAATTAATCGGTCAAATTCTACAGGAGGTAAAGTCGTTTTCTCTTCTAGCCACTTACAAGCTAAAATGGGGCGTAATACATAAAAGTACTTTTTCAGCTTTACATTCTCACCTTGCAAAAATTCACGATAATTTTTCGACGCCATATGTAAATAATGATATATCGTTGCTTTTGGATCAAAATTCTTCTCACTCATCTGTTGAAGTAGTTCTGGAAAATTAGAGTTTTTCGAATAAAAAATTGGTGATCGAATCCACTCAAGTAAAGCAGGATTCGACTTCGCGAATAGTTGCAACGCCTTTTTAATATCCCAACCACTTATATCTAAATCATCACTAATTGGATATTCAATTACATCTCGTTTGTCATGAATTGATAAATACCATTCTACCGGATGTATATAAACAAACCTAACATCATAATCGCTATCTTTCGATGGAAACCCCCAAGCACGACTCCCTGATTCCACCGCAAATAAAATTTTTACATCATTCTCTTTTTCAATTCTTTCTAACTCCAACTCGATTTTCTCTCTCATTTCATAACATCTCCATTTTTTGATTATTTCCTTGGAAATTCGACAATACACTATTAATTTTACTACATACTAAAAAAACTGTCAGAAATTACTGACAGCCTAATGAAACGTCTATTGTTGCTGTTCAATTACAGTAGCAGCAATTCGTTCAAACTCTTTTTGAATCTCCTCTTTATATGCATCTACTATTGAAAAATCCATAGCAGCAATATAAATTCGTTCTAATTTATCACGAACCGATTTTGCTTTCGCTAAGAAAGACATCGCCTCATTCATTTTTGCTTTATATTGAATGGAGACATCACGAATTTCCTTCGCATATTTCTCATCCGTCCCTGGCGTAACAATAAGGGCATACATATCAATAATTTCATCACCCTCGCGACTTGGAAAATATTCATGTGGTGCGGTGCTATCAAAAATTGCAAATCCTAATTCTCTTACGATAACCATATCAAGACTATTCGGGTCAAATCCGCAATGATATACTTCAACTTCAAACCCTTTTTCTTCAGCTGCCTTAGCTAACTTTTTGAGCATCGTTGATTTTCCAGAGCCTGGGCGCCCTTTTATGAAATAACGATGTGGTAACCCTTCTGTTAAATTAGGAACAAAATCAACTGCTCCTTTCGGTGTAGCAGCTCCTAAAAAACGATGTTTTACAAGCGATTGTCTCCCGCTTTTATCTGCAAATAATTTCTGGATTAGCTGATTGGTTAGTTCATTTGCTTTATTAAAATCTATATTATCAATATATATCTTCTCCCACTCATCATGTATAACCAATGCCTCTTTAAAACGTGCGTAAGCAGACTGAAAAGCTTTGCTTGCTTCTGAAACAAATCTTTCAATTTCTAACTTCTGCTTTCTTAGTTTATCTGAGTCCCAAGCAATTCCTAAATTTATATACTCTTCAACAACTCCTGGCATTTTTGGCTCAATAACATGCGGCGATGTCCCATCAACAATTCCTACTTTTAATTTTGGGATAATTACACCATCAACCGATTTATTATCAGAAGAACAATGTAAAAATTCAATATCATATCCTTTTTCAATCCATTCACGACCTATTGCCTTTATTAAAGAAGATTTTCCCGTTCCTGGGCCACCCTTTAAGATAAATAATCTGTCTAATCCTTTTAAATTCTCTTCGTATAAATTGTGAAATCCCCTAGCTGTATTACCACCAGCATAATAATTTAATACATTTCCTGTCACTGCACTCACTCCTTCGCAGCATTCTATTTACATAAGCTACAATATGCGAGCAGCTTTATTTGGGTGAATACCTATTTTGTATTGCACGCAAAAAGGAAATGAATTACAATTTAACTATCGGAAAATTCCGATTTTAAAAACTGAATACTTCTTTATCAAGAGAGGCAGAGGGACCGGCCCTTTGAAGCCCAGCAACCTCAGTTTATACAAACTGAATAGGTGCTAATTCCTGCAAAATGCAATGCATTTTGGAAGATAAAACTCAACTAGCATGTAAAGCTCATCTTTCTTGATACTGAAGGATGAGCTTTTTATTATTTGAAAAACATATATTGGAGGTATGTAAAATGAAAGTAATTGATTTATCACAAACATTTGAAAATAATATGTCTCAATTTCCTGGAACACCTAAAATACAACTAGAAGCTGTTACAAGTGTTGAAGAATCAGGATATCAAGTTACAGATTTTCATTCTGTCGTTCATGTTGGCACGCATTGTGATGCTCCTGCGCATTTTATTTCAGGCGCAACGACCATCGATCAATTACCGCTGGATCAATTTGTAGGTGAAGCTGTTCTTATAGATGTAACACATATTCAAGAGCGAAAATTACCTAAGACAGTATTGCATAATACTGACATAAAAGAAGGTGATATTGTTATTTTTCATTCTAATCTATCCACAAAATGGAATACAGAAGCTTATGAGAAGGAAGCATTTTATCTTTCTGAAGAATTAGCTAAAGAACTAGTGCGATTAAAAGTAAAATCTATCGGTTTAGATTTCATTTCTCCTGATGAAGTCACAACAGAAACATCACCGATTCATCACATATTACTAGGGAATGATATTTACTTAATTGAAAACTTAACAAATCTAGATGCTATCGAAGAAAAACGTTTCTTTTTCTCAGCAGCACCTTTAAAAATTAAAAATAGTGACGGTGCTTTCGCAAGAGCATTTGCTGTTATTTTTTAAACATAGCCTATAAAAAAAGCAAAGGCCACTACTGGTCTTTGCTTCTATATTTTCTATTTAAATTAAGAAAGAATTGTTCCACACGAGGACGCACCCAAGCTAAACAATCTATCTCTTTCTTCTTTGTGCAAGCTATCTCTTCTCCATCTACCATTTCAACAAGTTCTAGTTCTAACAGTTGCCTCGTGAATGCTAACATATTCACTTCTTCGGATGGATACTCTTCTTTTAATTTCTCCTCAATTTCCCCCAATAAAAAACCGTCACGCATCATTGCCAATGCATCAATCCAAAGTGGCGGCATTTCATATTTTTCTCCTGTAATTGTATCTTTTACAATATAATTCTTTTGCTCTTTTCGAAATTGAATCGTGTGTAAACATACAGTCGAATTTAATGTTAATTCCATCATACCACCTCTTTCATAATATCTGCATAGAAAAAAGGATGCGTGTGCACCCCTTCTTATCTTTTCATAACACTACTGAACCGCTACATGAGCAATCAATCTCATGTCGATATTTTCCTCCATTATAAACGAAGTATTTTATAAAAAAAACCCTTCTTGAAACATTTTATAAAATGTTTATATTTACACAACAAGAACACTTTTCTGAAAAATCTTTTCTCCCAATACATTAAAAGGTCGGCAAAAAAATTTCTACTTTCGTTCCTACTCCTACACTACTTTGGATCGTGATACTCCCTTGATGTTCCTTAATAATTTTATATGTAATCATTAATCCAAGTCCTGTACCAGTCTCCTTTGTTGTGTAAAACGCCTTGCCAATTTTTTCTAACTTCTCATTCTCTATACCAAATCCTTGGTCTTCAACAGAAATACACAAATGTCCTTGCGTTTTTTGATATGCACGGATATGAATTACTCCACCCTCTGGCATTGATTCTATTCCATTTTTAATGATATTTAATAACACTTGTTTTAATTGCTTATCATCACCGTTTATAGCCGGTAAATTCCCATCTACTTGTAAATGACATTTAACTCTATATTGCGTTGCATAACTCTCCATTAGATGCACAACATATAGAAGGATGTCTCGTATATTACACCTTTCATAATTTGTTGGCTTTGGTTTTCCTAACAACATCAATTCACTAACAAATCCATTGACTCTTTCAATTTCTTGTAGCATAATGTCGTAGCTCATCGTATCAGTTGGATTTCTTTCTTTTTGCATTTGCGTAAACCCTTTTAACGCTGTTAACGGATTTCGAATTTCATGAGCAATTGTTGTAGACATAGTCCCAATCACAGCTAAATTTTCCGTCTCTTTCATATTGTTCATCATTTCAACCACTGTTCTTACATAAGATTGAAATCGTTTTAATAAAGAATGTGAAATAATGAAATAAAATACACATAAAACAAGTGGAATTATCACTTTTAAATCTTGTAATAGCAATGTGAAAAATACGTACTTTCCAATTACACTAAAGGACACTAAATAAAAGTATTTTCTATTCACGAAAACTGGAGCAAATAAAATTAATAACATTTCTACCATACTACCATGTTCAAAAGGTCTATCCGTTCGCAAATAAATCATTAAATTATTCACAAGATTGATAAACATGTACCCAAATAAAAATAAATATTTTACAGAATATACATACCCTCTTTTTTGAAGATATATAGAAATAGGAAATAATGCTATTACAAATATAGGCACACCTATCCCAAGACTACCTTCTGGCCAACCTACCGCTGTTCCACTAATATTCATAGCAGGATATACAAAATAATATATAGCGTCATATAAAAAGAATATAATATAAAATAATAATATAAATACCTTTAAGGCTCTTCTTTCTTCATAAATCAAGCTCTTGTATTTATTCATATAAAAACTCCCCTTGATCGATACAAAAAACTTTCATTGTTATCTCCTTAAAGTATAAGTATGAAATTGCTTTCAGGGCAATATTTAACCTTATAATAATGAAAGGAAGGAGATCTCTCCTTCCTTTTGGTAACAACTTACATCCATCTTACCCTGTCATGTAACAATCCATCCGTAAAATTATTATGCCCTATTACAAAATCCTTCATATATAAATTTAAATACTCACCGTACTTACTTTCTGTATTTAATAACAACTCCTCAACGTAATAAGCACCTTGTTCAAATTGATCTAAAAGTAAACTGGACAAGCCCGCATAAATCCCGCACCCTACCTGAAAATACGTTGCATTCGTTTTATATTTACGAAAAACTTGGCTACTATTCATCACATTATACATATATGTCTCACTATTTTCATAAACGAGTAACACACCGACCAAGTCCTCTCCAGCAACCTCTTCTTCCGCTGGATTAAACACTTTACGATTCCAGTTCCATAAATCTTCTACTTGATCTAAGTTCTGTCTAATTATATTTGTTGTATACTCATTAATTCGGTAAAGAAAACCAACTTCCATATTAAAGTTTTTCCCTAAAATTAATACTTCCTCATGTGGCATTAAACAACCATAGAATTCTTTTTCTCCTAACTTCACTTTATACTCTGAAGCATATACATCTTCATAAAAGTAAAGAGGACGATGATGGCTCATATACATCGGATAACTCCAGATTGCTTCATCTAAAAATCGCTCTACTGCCCATGAAGCATAAAGTGTATGTGGCTTTATAAGTGCTGTATCATTCAAAAATGACGTGTCATGTTCTACAATATAACATGCTCTTGGCCTTTCATTTGGTCGTTCCTTCATAAGCTCAACAACCATCCATTGAACAACACCTGGATTCATACCTGAACCTATAATCGCTTTTGTATTTGTAAATTTCTCTTTCTCCTTCTCAAACCTTGTATATCTTTCCGTAAGCTGAAAGCCAATTAAGCTATCGTCCTGATCTACTGCCTCATTTTCCAAGGCTGAGTTAATATAACAAATTCCTAGTTCATTACAGCAGCTTAATACTCTAATTGTATCTGCCCCTGAAACATCAATCACAACACTCGTTCTTTTTTCTTTTAAATGTTGTTTAAATTCCACTACATTTTGAAGGTTTATTTCATATAAATATAATTGACCTTTCAGATTCGAAAACAACTCATCATAATAAGTCCTATCTTTTTGTTTTATATCCACCAAATGAAATTTGGCATTCTTTAATACTTCATAAATTGGATCTTTTTCATTTGCTATCGCTTGATTTAAAATTGCTAAAACTGCTTTTGCTGCTCCACCAGCACTACCAAGCAATGTAATTGATAACGAATTAGGAAACTGCTCCACAAACAAAACCCCTTTAATAAATTAGTTGAGCAGCTCCTCCTCAAAAAATAAATTGAATATATAATAAGATAGCTCGTACACAATGTTTATAAGTTAGTGCAAAGTTACCTTTTAAAAAATCACACTATACTATGCTTATATTCAATTCATTTTCCCCTCATCTCCAAATTAAACTAAAACAAATAGGCTCGACCTTTTCTTCTGCATATAAAAGAAAAAGCCAGCCCTTCCAACTAATCTACGGACAATGGACGGATTTTACATGTTGAATATTCACATACATTTTTGCATCACGTGCTTTTGATATTTCAATATGACCTTCATCAATTTTCGCCATTTTTCCAATTTTATTGGACTCCTCACCTAAATCAAACACCATAATTTTCCCAGTCATTTTAATAAGCTGTTCTTCAAATGTTCTAGCTAATGTAATATTTAACGGATTTACGGGGAGTTCATTTTTATTGAGGGCATACGGTACTTGGTTTTCTTTATACGGAATTAACCATTTTAAATGCTTTAAAGATATATATACCGTTTTATAAACCGGACTATAAAAAACAATATAGTCGTTCATCACACTTGTAACATAACCATGTATTGGAGCATTTCCTGCTACATAAACTTCTGTAAAAATCCCTTTAGAAGTACTTAATACTTTTCTCAAAGAAATTGAAGGGGATTCCCTCTTAATTACAGAATCAACATCTGGTTTTAGTATGTCTTCGTCATGTGGTCTTAAAAATTTATAGTATTGTACATGATATAAAGATATATATACATAGTCTTGTCCATTGTAAAGAACAATAATGTCATTTCCTACGTCTATTAATATACCTTTAAACCTTTTTTCACCGATTAATTTAACATATATATTTTTCCCAATACTTTTGTTTAACTCATTCATCTATATCCTCCTTCCTATGAATTTCAGCTTTCCTATCTTCCGTTTCAAAAAAATAATCAGGGCAATGTTCTGTCTTAATAGTAAGTAATTCCTTTTCATACTATCGAAATAAGAAATTGTTCTTCTCTTTCCCTCATAATGCCCCTCTTATTTATTAAACATTATTCATCTTCATTCTTTTTACATTTCACTACTTGACTCACACTCTTAATATGATAATTAATGATATAAATAACTTCATCACCGTTTACTAGCGTAATACATTCTTCATGCACTTCACTTAATAGGCCTTCTACACACTCTGGGCCGCCACGGTTAATCTTTACCCACTTATACTTCAAGTCACGTAATACATCGACGAAAGTATCATCATCAGAGCAGAAACATGAAACATAGCCATCGCCACATTTACTTTCTTTCACTTTCTTAACTAGACTCTTCACATGTTTCAATTGGTAATATACTAATTCACCAAGAGGAAGTTGTAATGTAAGGTAATCTCTTCCTAACGATACAAGTACCCCCACTCGACTCTCTGGTCCACGAAGATTTACTTTTACAGTCTCACCGACTAAGCCTTTAATTTGTTCACAGCATAATATACTTTCCAAATTTGTATCCTCCTTTCTTATTATCTTCCTCTTCTTGACTGTCTTTGTGCGCGAGCTCGACCTGAATCATTACTTTCACTTTCGCTTTCACTTTCGCTTTCTTCGCTCTCTCTACAAGGTACTGTTACACTCTTAATATGAGATACTGCAACTAATATAACTTCTTCTTTTACAATTAGTGTCACAAATTCACAAGAAACATCTTGTAAAATACCTTCAACTTTCTCTGGGCCACCACGATTAATTTTCACCCAGCAATATTTGAAGCTTTGAAGTAACTTTTCAAAGTCATCTTCACATTCACATTCCAACCATCTGCAATCATCTACTTTACAATCTTTCACATTTTTTGTAATACTTTTCAGATGACGAATCTGATAGTAATAGAGCTCTCCTTTTTCATTCTTTAATACAAAGTAATCCGAACATACAGCGACTATTGTCCCTTTTTGAGATTCTGGACCACCCCTGTTTACTCTCACAAAAGATCCAATTAAGTCTTTCAGAAAATCACAATGAAATAAACTCACGAGAAAACCCCTTCCATTAATTTATAAGCTTTTGCACTGATAGTATATGTATCTGTACAGGTTACGTTCTCTATGTTTGTCCTAGCTAGAAAAAAATATGCTTTTAACATGGTAGACTACTACCTATCAAAATTTGAAGAAAGGCTAAGAACTCCTTATGTTTTTGATATCTTCAAACAAAAAATCCCTTATGAATATACATTTCTGCATATCTTCATAAGGGATTTTCCATAGTTTAATCTTCGTCTTTAACATCCATATCTTCTGGAATTGGTTCGTTCAATATTTCTTCCACTAATTGCTTATATTTCTCCATTTGTTCTAAATGTGTATTAAATTGTTCTTTATTTACTAAATATTGCTCTCCATCGAATAGCGCACGAATTTTCTTTTGCTGAATTAACTCTTCAATATACGATTTTGGTAAATTCAAATACTCCGCAGTCTCTTCTACTGTTATATACAATGCGTTCATTCCTTTATTATTTTTTCATCTATACTGTATCTTACTTTACTTTATTTTTGTAAACAAATAAAAAAGATTTTGTAAATGCAGTTCAAAAAGCAGGTAGATGCATTCCATATATTGTATAGTATTATATAGTAAGAATTTTTTAAATATAGAATGGTATTACCCATTTACACAAAGGAGAGTTAACATATGGCTACTCGTCACATCATTACAATGTTAGAAAAAACACTACAAGTTGAAACAGAAAACACAATTTCTCATTTGAATGTATCTTTATCTGATCGTTTTCTTTCTCAAAGCACAGCAATACATGAAAACAATTGTTATCATACAATTGGTGAATGGTACAAAAATCATTTCTTATTCCAACAAGATGATTTCCTTTGGGCTAAATATGCTTTCTATGACGCATATTGTGAAGCCATCAAAAAACAAGGCCATCTTACAAAACGCGTCCGTCAAATATTAGAATCATTGGCTCGAAAACACGGAAAACAGTATATTGCTTCTATACTAAATATGCCATTTCCTAATGAACGCGCTAAAGGGACAGCGTAATTTAGCCATGTTCTGCGTAAGCAAAACATATCTAAATTGTTTTCTAGGATGCTTTACCAATAAAATGTTCATATCATATGAACTGATGAAACCGGTGTCATTATAATGATTGAAAATATAGTAAACAGGAAAACCCCCACGTACATCTCTCATCCATTTGAATAGAGAAGTATGTGGGGGTTTACTTGTTCCTTATTATTTTATCATCTGCTTAATCAGTTCGCGATTTCTCTTCTTAAATACTTCATTATGAGAAGAAACCATTCCGTACTCACTTGCATCTGGTTGGATAAATTGCTTTGCTTTATTCACAGCATTTCCAGCATCTTGGAATGCACCTGCAATTAAGTGTAGTTTCCCTTCGTGCTTTAAAATATCTCCAGCAGCATATAATCCATCTACTGAAGACTCACTATTTGCATTACCTGCAATATAATAATTATCTATAATTGCAACGTCTAACTCACTATTTTCTAATAATGTAATGTCGCGTTCATATCCATGATTAATAATAACTTCATCAATAGGTAAATGAGAAACCTCACCTGTTTCATGATTTGTTAATTCTACATATTCGATCGCTTCATGATTATCACCGGCAATTAATTTTGTAATCGATGTATTAAAGAAACACTCCGCTGAGCTGTTCATAAGTTGTTTTACTTGTGCTTCATGACCAGATAATTCTTCTTTTCTATAAGTTACATACACTTTTTTCGCAATTGGTTCCAATTCATTTGCCCAATCAACAGCAGAATTGCCTCCACCGGAAATAATAACTGTTTTACCTTTAAAACGCTTTAAAGATTTAACTGTATAATTTAAATTCGATACTTCAAATCGCTCAGCACCTTCAATAGATAACTTTTGCGGTTTCAATATACCACTTCCTGTTGCGACGATAACTGTTTTTGAAAAGTGTTCTTCGCCAGTACTTGTTTTTAATGTAAAAGTACCATCTTGATTACGAATAATCGATTCTACTTTTGTATCTAATACAACTTCCGGCTTAAATGTTAACCCTTGCTGTACAAGTTGTTCAATTAACTTATCACCTGTAACTGGCAATAGTCCTCCTACATCCCAAATCATTTTTTCCGGATACACATGTATTTTTCCACCTAAATGTGGTTGAAATTCTATTATTTTCGTTCTCATTTCTCTGAGTCCACTATAAAAAGCTGAATAAAGCCCTGCAGGTCCTCCGCCTATCACGGTTACATCAAACAATTCTTCTCGATTCATTCGTGCTCACTCCTCAGCTATTAATCGTTGATTATCATTCTCAATAAAATATAACCTGTTTCCGCAAAATTTACAATCAAAATTACTATTGACAATACACCTATATAAAATTATATTATTTAAAGAATCAATAGTGATAATCATTATCATTTTGTTAATAATTAGCAAATTTGAGATTACATCTTCTTTCATTAATATGGTTATTACTATATTATAAAATCTAATATTCAAGATTTTTAATAAATTTTTTTGCATTACCACTACTATTTCAAAAAGATTGCAGTTAAACAAATTATTGTATACACATATCATCTATGTTAAAGGAGAAAGACGATGAAAAAGTTATTTATTTCACTAACAGTCCTTTTCGTTCTTGTTATGAGCGCTTGTAGCAATAGCTCTACAGACAAAAAGAACGATGCAAAAGGTAGCAAATCAGAAACAATTACATACCAATCTGAAGATGGTAAAAAAGTAGAAGTTCCTGCAAATCCAAAACGCGTTGTTGTATTATCATCATTCGCTGGTAACGTAATGTCATTAGGTGTAAATCTTGTTGGGGTAGATTCATGGTCTAAACAAAACCCACGTTTTGATAGCAAACTTAAAGATGTTGCTGAAGTATCTGATGAAAATGTTGAAAAAATCGCTGAACTAAATCCAGATTTAATCATCGGTTTATCAAATGTTAAAAATGTCGATAAGTTAAAGAAAATCGCGCCTACTGTAACATACACTTACGGAAAAGTTGATTACTTAACACAGCATTTAGAAATCGGTAAGTTATTAAATAAAGAAAAAGAAGCAAAAACTTGGGTTGATGACTTCAAGAAACGTGCACAAGAAGCTGGTAAAGAAATTAAAGCAAAAATCGGTGAAGATGCAACAGTTTCTGTTGTAGAAAACTTCAACAAACAGCTTTATGTATACGGCGAGAACTGGGGCCGTGGAACAGAAATCCTGTACCAAGAAATGAAATTAAAAATGCCTGAAAAAGTAAAAGAAAAAGCATTAAAAGAAGGTTACTACGCATTATCTACTGAGGTATTACCTGAATTTGCTGGTGATTACTTAATCGTAAGTAAAAACAAAGATACTGATAACTCATTCCAAGAGACAGAATCATATAAAAACATCCCAGCAGTAAAAAATAATCGTGTATATGAAGCAAACATGATGGAATTCTATTTCAATGATCCACTTACATTAGATTTCCAACTAGACTTCTTCAAGAAGAGCTTTCTTGGTAAATAATACAAACATGAGGAATTCTTAATTTAAGAATTCCTCTTCCTTTATTCTATGAACAGAAAAGATGTGAAACGAATGACAAAAGATCATGATAATCCACGTTCTATAGCTTTTACATACAAACTAATTTTAAGCTTACTTGCATTCTTTCTTATTTTTATGGTTGCAATGGTATTAGGTGCTGCAGATACTTCGATAAAAGATGTATGGTTAGCACTCACTTCCTCCGCTAAAGGAGACAAAATATCTATTATTCGAGAAATACGTTTACCACGTGAAGTTGCTGCTATTTTTGTAGGAGCTGGATTAGCCGTTTCTGGAGCAATTATGCAAGGATTAACACGAAATCCACTTGCGGACCCTGGATTATTAGGGCTATCTGGTGGAGCAAATGCTGCGCTTGCACTGACACTTGCTTTCAACCCTTCCATCAGCTATCTTTACTTAACATTAGCTTGCTTTATCGGTGCTGCAATTGGCGCAATTATGGTATTTGGAATTGGTATGGTGAAAAAAGGCGGCCTTCCTCCTCTTCGAATTGTATTAGCGGGCGCTGCAGTTTCAGCATTTCTACTCGCAATTTCAGAAGGAATCGGCATTTACTTTAAAATTTCACAAGATGTATCACTTTGGACTGCTGGGGGCGTAATTGGAACAACTTGGAGCCAATTAAAAATTATTATTCCAGTCATTTCAATTAGTATCTTTATCGCTATCTTACTAGCAAAAAAATTGACAGTTCTTAGTTTCAGTGAAGAAGTGGCTATTGGACTAGGTCAAAAAATTATTGTTATTAAAACTATTTTATTTATCATTATTATCTTACTTGCAGGTGCATCTGTAGCGCTTGTTGGAAATATGGCATTTATCGGCTTAATGGTACCTCACATGGTACGCCCAATTGTCGGTCCAGATTACCGATTTGTTATACCGATGTCAGCAATTGCTGGAGCTTCCTTTATGCTACTTGCAGATACAATCGGACGTACTATTAACGCTCCATACGAAACACCAGTTGCGGCAATTGTTGCGATTGTAGGGTTACCATTCTTCCTATTCATTGTACGTAAAGGAGGAAAAACATTCTCATGATGCAATCTATTTTAAGAAAACAGCGTCTCATTATACTCGCTTTACTTATAGTAATCATCACAACCATTGTAGTTGGAATGGGACTTGGTTCAGCATCTTTATCTTATGATCGACTACTCCCAACATTAATGGGGCAAGGGACTTTTAAAGAGGAGTTTGTTTTATACTCTTTAAGACTACCTAGAATTGTCATTACATTATTAGCTGGTATGGCTCTCGCTTTATCAGGGGCTATTCTGCAAGGAATTACCCGAAATGATTTAGCTGAACCTGGTATTCTTGGTATTAACTCTGGGGCTGGTGTTGCTGTTGCTATTTTCTTTTTATACTTTCCAATAGACGTAGGTTCATTTCTTTACTTACTACCTGTCGTTGGATTTATTGGGGCATTTCTGACAGCTGCTCTAATTTACGTGTTTTCATATAGTAAATCAACTGGACTTCAACCAATACGATTAACATTAACTGGTATCGGTTTTGCATTTGCACTATCTGGAGCGATGATTGTCCTTATTTCATCCGCTGATCGTATGAAAGTGGACTTTATCTCAAAATGGATTGCCGGAAATATTTGGGGAGATGACTGGATTTTCGTTTTAGCAATGCTCCCATGGTTAATCGTATTAATTCCGTTTGTTTTCTATAAAGCAAATCGATTAAACATTTTAGCATTAAACGAACCAGTCGCAATTGGCGTTGGAATTGAAATTGAAAAAGAACGCAGGTACTTATTAGTTGCAGCCGTTGCACTTGCAGCCGCAGCTGTTTCCGTAACAGGAGGAATTAGCTTTATCGGATTAATGGCTCCTCATATCGCGAAATCTTTAGTAGGTCCAAGACATCAAATCTTCATGCCTATCGCCCTTTTAATCGGCGGATGGCTATTATTATTAGCAGATACAATCGGACGAAATATCGTTGATCCTAATGGCATTCCAGCAGGTATTGTCGTTGCTTTAATTGGGGCTCCTTACTTTATGTATTTGTTGCTTAAAAAAGCTTAAAAAACACCCTCAAGATTTCTTGAGGGTGTTTTTGTTTCATTCTACTGCTGCCCATACCCTTCAAACTTCTTCGCCAAATTCTCCATCTCATCTTCTGGCAATAGCTTTGGTTCCCCAATGCTTTTCGTTTGATAATAAATTTGAGCACAAAACTCAATCTCTTCTGCAACAGTAAACGCCATTTTTATATTATTTGCACCAGCAATTAAACCGTGATTTGCAAGTAAAACAGCACGGCGATCAATCATGCCTTCAAAAGCAGCCTCCGCTAATTGCTTCGTACCAAATGTTTCATACGGTGCACAGCGCACATTCGGTCCTGCGAAAGCAATTAAATACGATACAGCAGGAAGCTCCCATCCTAATGATGCAATCGTCTTCGCGTAAGGAGAGTGTGTATGCACAAGCGCATTTATATCTTCACGCTTCCTATAGTAAATAAGGTGCATATCTAATTCACTTGATGGTTTTCTCTCTCCTTCTACTACTTCACCATCTAGGTTTAATATAACTACATCTTCAGGCTTTGTTTCATAATACTCTAAACCACTTGGGCTAATCGCAACAAGACCTTGTTCACGATTAAAGATACTAATATTACCGCCCGTTCCCTTTGTTAAACCACTAGAAATCATTTTCTTTCCATACGCTACAATTTCTTCTCTTTCTTTTTGTAATAACATATACATCCCCCTAAGTATGAAGCTTATGATGACTGACTTTTATATTTATCTACTTATTGAAATAGCTTTTTTAAATTCTCCGTAAACGGTGCCTTTACAATCCCTTTTTCTGTAATAATCGCTGTTACATTTTCATGTGGAGTAACATCAAATGCTGGATTATATACTTTACTTTCTTTCGGAGCAGAATATTGTCCGAAGCGATTAATCACTTCAGAAGCATCTCTTTCCTCGATGGGAATTTCTTTTCCTGTCGATGTCTTTAAATCAATTGTCGGTGTTGGCGCTGCTATATAAAACGGAATGTTGTAGTACTTAGCTAAAATAGATACGCCTAATGTGCCAATTTTATTTGCTATATCACCGTTCGCTGCCACACGGTCGCAGCCAACAATTACAGCGTCAATCTTCCCTTGTGACATGACCATAGCCGCCATATTATCTGTAATAACAGTAACGTCAATGCCTGCTCGCTGCAGTTCTAATGCTGTTAACGTTGAACCTTGTAATCTAGGGCGTGTTTCATCAGAATAGATTTTTAAGTCCCATCCTTTTTCTTTCGCTAAATACATTGGAGCTGTCGCAGTACCATACTTAGTTGTCGCTAACGCACCAGCATTACAATGTGTTAATACTCCCATTCCATCATGGAATAATGTTAATGCATGTTCTCCAATTTGACGGTTAATTTCTTCATCTTCTCTATGAATTTCTTTTGCCTCTTCTAGTAATCTATTTTTCAGCTGTGAGATTGATAAGTGAGCATTATCTGTCGCTACACTTTCCATTCTTTCAAGCGCCCAAAATAAATTTACGGCAGTCGGTCTTGATGTCGCCAAGTATGTACATACCTTTCTTACTTCATCCATAAATCCTTCTTCCGTACTTTCAGCAAATTCCTTTATCCCTAAATACACTCCATAAGCTGCTGAAACACCAATCGCGGGTGCACCTCGTACTTTCATTACTTGAATCGCATCCCACACACTTTCAGCTGTTTTAAAAGATTCATAGACAATTTCATTCGGTAATAACGTTTGATCTAACAAAACTAAAGCATCATCTTTCCACTGAATTGGTATTAATTGTTCTTCCATCATATTCTCCCCTTACTTCGCGTAGTGCATTGACTGTTCTTTTAACGTTTCTACAAAACTTGTGCCCGTTCTATATTGATTCGCTCGTAAAATAAAACCCTTCGCTACTTGAAGACAAATTCGCTCCGCTCTAGCACGTGCTCCCTCATTCCCAATACAAGTAATATCTTTTACTTTCGCTAATCCAACAATACGGCGAATTAATTCCAGACCTGTCACTGCAGCTGTATCCTCTAATACAGATTGCAAATAGACTTCGCTAAAGCCTTCTTCCTTCGCCATAATCTCGGTCACATGAATATCCCAAGCACCTAAAAACTTCTGCTTAAATAAATCAATTACCTCTACCATCGTAGTTTGTAACCAATCCATATACGTATCTTTCTCAGCTCCAGGTGACATCGTTGCATCTGCATTCACCCAAGCAAACATTAAATTCGCCATTACATTCCCAACGTCATATCCCATAGGTCCATAAAAAGCAAACTCAGGATCAATAACCTTTGTAGAATCATCTCTTACAAAAACAGAACCAGTATGTAAATCACCATGAAGTAATGCCTGTGCATTCGTCATAAAAGAAAATTTACGTTTCGCTACTTCCATACGAAGCTCTTTATCACTATAAATATGTTCCCTAATCCATCCCTCATTTAACGGAAATAACTCATTACGCTTATTATGATTTGTAAATGGTTCTGAATATACGAGGTCCTCTGTAATCTCACATAATTCAGGATTTATATAATTCTTCACAAGTTCCTTCTTCTCTTTATGATTCATTACAACATCCGATGTTAACAAAAGTGTATTTACCATAAAAGTAGTTAAATCATCCGCAAGCCTCGGAAATATTTGATGATTTATAAGTGCTGTACGTAATATTGTGTGATCCGATAAATCTTCCATTACGCAACAATTCATCACACTATCAAATAAATACACCTTAGGAACAAGTCCAGGTGCTAACTCATCCTCTAACTGCAAAACATCTGATTCTATACGAATACGATTCGTCGACAACTTAAACTCATCTGAAATGCGAGCTGTATCCCCAGCTTGCTTTACGATGACAGACATGTTCTCTTTTTCATCCCAAACGCGGAACACATAATTTAAATTGCCATCACCTATTTCTTTACACTGTAACCCCTTTGCATGTTCAAACTTAGATAATTTCTCTTTCACATATGCAATCACATCTTTAGCTTCCATTAAAAAATACTTTGTGAACTTAGACATGGTTTCCCCTCCACACCGATTGTAAGCGTTTTCTAAAAGCTATAAAAAATAATAGGTTGAATTTTTTCATCCTATAAATATGTATTCTTCTTTTTGAAAGGTATATCTAGGTTTTATTATATCTCGTTAGCACTTTGAGTCAATATTTCTAACTATCATCGTAATATACTTCCTAATTATATATTTGAGATGACAAAAATTGTTCAAAAAGATTTCGATTCATTTTATTTTATTTATCGCACAATTCTTTGTAAAATAGAAATAAGCAGTTCCTTTTCAAATACATAACTTCTAAGAAATATTTCCTTCCTAAGAAATTAAACTTACACACTATCTCTAACATACACACTAAACTTTCAACTACTCATCTAAAATTTATAGACTTAAAATTACCTTTCCATTCCCTGTTAGTCTTAATTGAGAATAAATATTAATTAAATTGGTATAAAGTTGGTTTATTCTCTTGACAAAATAACCACTTCTATATGATAATTAATATCGAATTAGAATTATTATAGTTAATTAAAAAATATATTTTATGAGCACACTATTTTTTGATGCTCAAAACCAACATTTAGGAGGAATTTTAACATGTTATTAATCGGCACAGAAGTAAAACCGTTTAAAGCTAATGCTTACCATAATGGAGAATTTATCCAAGTTACTGACGAAAGTTTAAAAGGAAAATGGAGTGTGGTTTGTTTCTACCCAGCTGACTTCACATTCGTTTGCCCAACTGAACTTGAAGACTTACAAAACCAATACGCAACTCTAAAAGACTTAGGCGTTGAAGTATACTCTGTATCTACAGACACTCACTTCACTCACAAAGCATGGCATGATAGCTCAGAAACTATCGGCAAAATCGAGTACATCATGATTGGTGACCCAACTCGCACAATCACTACAAACTTCAACGTTTTAATGGAAGAAGAAGGTCTTGCTGCTCGTGGTACATTCATCATCGATCCAGACGGCGTTATCCAATCTATGGAAATCAATGCTGACGGTATCGGCCGTGACGCAAGCATTCTTGTTAACAAAATTAAAGCTGCTCAATACGTACGTAACAACCCAGGTGAAGTTTGCCCAGCTAAATGGCAAGAGGGTTCTGCAACACTTAAACCAAGCCTTGACCTTGTAGGCAAAATCTAAGGAGTTCGATCAAAATGATACTAGATGCAGATATAAAAACACAACTATCCCAATACCTTCAATTAATGGAGAACGATATTTTACTTAAAGTAAGCGCAGGAGACGATAACGTATCTAAAGATATGTTAGCTCTAGTAGACGAATTAGCTACTATGTCATCTAAGATTACAGTAGAAAAAGTTGAATTAGAGAGAACACCAAGCTTTAGCGTAAACCGCCCTGGTGAAAACACTGGTGTCGTATTCGCTGGTATTCCATTAGGACACGAATTTACATCATTAGTGTTAGCTTTACTACAAGTAAGTGGACGCGCTCCAAAAGTTGAACAAAAATTAATCGATCAAATTAAAAACATTCAAGGCGAATATCATTTTGAATCTTATATCAGCCTAAGTTGTCATAACTGTCCTGATGTTGTACAAGCTCTTAACGTAATGAGCGTTCTTAACCCTAGTATTACACATACTATGATTGATGGCGCTGCATTCAAAGAGGAAGTAGAAAGCAAAGACATTATGGCAGTACCAACTGTTTACCTAAACGGCGAATCTTTCGGAAGCGGTCGTATGACACTTGAAGAAATTTTAGCTAAAATGGGTAACGGTCCAGATGCATCAGAGCTTTCTGATAAAGATCCATACGATGTTCTTGTTGTTGGTGGCGGCCCTGCTGGTGCAAGTGCAGCAATTTACGCAGCACGTAAAGGCATCCGCACTGGTATCGTTGCTGAGCGCTTCGGTGGTCAAGTAATGGATACTATGGGCATTGAGAACTTCATCAGCGTGAAAAAGACTGAAGGTCCTAAGCTAGTAGCAAGCCTTGAAGAGCACGTAAAAGAATACGACATCGATGTAATGAATCTACAACGTGCGAAACGTTTAGAGAAAAAAGAACTTATTGAAGTGGAACTTGAAAACGGCGCTATTCTGAAAAGTAAGAGCGTAATCGTTTCTACAGGTGCTCGCTGGCGTAATGTTGGCGTACCAGGTGAAGCTGAGTTCAAAAATAAAGGTGTAGCATATTGCCCACACTGTGACGGTCCATTATTCACTGGAAAAGACGTAGCAGTTATCGGCGGAGGTAACTCTGGTATTGAAGCAGCTATCGACTTAGCAGGTATCGTTAAGCACGTAACTGTTCTTGAATTCATGCCAGAATTAAAAGCTGATGCTGTATTACAAGAGCGTCTTAACAGCTTACCAAACGTAACTGTTCTGAAAAACGTTCAAACGAAAGAAATCACTGGTACTGATAAAGTAAACGGTATTTCTTACATCGATCGTGAAACTGAAGAAGTTCATCACGTTGAATTACAAGGTGTATTCGTACAAATCGGTCTTGTACCAAACACAGACTGGTTAGGCGAAACAGTTGAACGCGTTCGCGGTGAAATCGTAACAGACAAGCACGGCGCTACAAACGTACCAGGAGTGTTTGCTGCAGGTGACTGTACAAATAATCCGTACAAACAAATCATCATCTCTATGGGTTCAGGTGCAAACGCAGCTTTAGGTGCATTTGATTACTTAATCCGTAACTAATAAAAAAGACGCGCTACCTATTGGTAGCGCGTCTTTTTTATTATATTTCATGTAAATAGTTATCAAGTTCCTTCCAACTCATTACTGTATAAGGTGTACCTACATTCAATACTACTTTTACATTTTCTGCTACTATTTGCATTCTCTTAGTTGGATTATCTCTTTTTCCTGAAGGATAAATAGCAAGTTTCATCATTTCTTGCTTTCCATCTTCATAAATCCTTTTCTTTAAACCAAATTGGTTAATTTGTTCCTTTGAAGGAACTTCTTTGCCTTCCCAGTCACATATTTCAAATAGAGGATACCTATCTCCGTGCCATTCCTCAATAATCTCAATTACTTTAAGAATAATACAACTCCCTGATACTAATTTATAACTAACAGCATCACCTGCTTTTAAAGAAGTATTAGCTATAAATCTTTTCGGCACTTTTTTAGCTTCTGGCTGCCGAGAATGTAACTGCTCTCTTAGTTTATTTAAAACTACTTCACGTTTCTTCTGTAATTTAGGTTCTTCTTCCCAACGGGCTAAATCTGCACCACTTTCTATTATTTGCAATGCCTCCTGCTTAACATTCTCTTGAAGTCTCCCTAACCTCCATTGTATGGAAGCAAATACTAATCAAAAAACAATAGTCTCTTCATTATCTAATTCATTCTTGTATTCCTCAATTACAATCCTACTTGCGTCCTCATTTGAATATTCATTTGCTAACAAATCCTTATACAGTAACTTAATATCTTCAGCAATATCGTCTGATAATATTGCTACTCCCCAAGCCCCCATACATTAACACTCCAATCTATAAACTAAAAACCTCTCATTCCCATTCTTCTCATAAGCACCTGGCAATCTAACTTCTTTCTTCAGCTCAAACGCAGTCTGATTTTCTAAGAAGAAAATATAGTCCTCAGAAGGATAATATAAAATAATATCCACTTCTCTCCCCGTTTCTTCTACTGAAAGCAAAATGTTATTTACTACATTCATAAACACTTGTACAGAAAATGGATTAAAGAAATAAAACCTATTATCATGTGGATCAATCTCATATTCCTGCGCTAAACAACATTGGAATTGAATTTTCCCCTTACTGTTTCGTGCCTTTCGTGCATAACGATCTCGATTATCCATCGCTTCTTTATAAAACTCTTCATTCATTTCAATTCCAACTGCTGAAGCACCACATTTATGATGCATATAAAAGTTTAATCGCCCTTTTCCGCACCCAAAGTCTACAATTCGGTCGCTACTTCGTATTTCATATTGATTCAATAACTCATCTAACCCGCTATACGGTGTCGGTTCATAGCGATGATAATGCATAGACTTGTTAAACCCTTTTTGCTCACCGACTGTTTTTATATGTAAAACTGCATCGTAATATTGTTCGTTCATTCGTTTTCTCCTATTAAAAAATGGTACTTATTATTATACACCATGTACTGGAGGCTCATTTTTCATCAAATTAATAGGTACGTGAAATTATATTAACGATTTTCTTAATATATCTATCGTAACT
>NZ_JAKUEU010000047.1:0-39932 GCF_022663075.1 Bacillus cereus group sp. BfR-BA-01441 | reverse complement strand
TATCGCGAGCCGCGAAGGACATAAATTTAGTTACATGGACTTCCTAAAAGTCGGTTTCCCAATTATGATCGTTTCATTAATCATTTCTCACATTTATATTTATTTACGCTACCTTATGTAGTAAAAAAAGCGCTCTGATAATCAGGGCGCTTTTTTACTTATATCTAAAATATATCGACTTATCAACAAAAAAGAAAAATCTACTCTTTATATCTCACCGGTTCATTTCGAATGATAAATAAATGAATCGGTAAGAACACTGAAAATGTGATTACATGAATAATCGTAAATAATATAGAGTTCGTTCCGTATCTGTCTAAAATAGCGTAGATAAGATAAATGGACAATACAATCGATACAGCTGTTGCTAGTAAACTTATAATTGGTACGAAATTAAAAATAAAACATGCAACGTATATACCGAATACTTTCCACCCTGCTTCTTCTTTCAAAAAATCTGGTAATTTATCTTTCGCTAAGTCACCCCATGTCTTACTATTCAAAAACGGAATAAACGCAAGCACCCCGTCCGTTGCACCATCATTTTTCGCCATCGAATAAAGTGCAAAAGCCGTTAACAAATATGAAATAATTGCCCAAATCAATATAACAAGAATAAACGCAAAACTAAGAGCAAAGAAACCTGCTAATACGCCTTGATCCTCCATCTTATCCTCTCCTCTCTACTTTCAACATATTTCATTACATTGCAAGTTATGTTTTAAAATTTATCCAAACTCTTTGTATAATAAGAGAAGAAAGAGAATAAGAGAGGAGCAACACTTATGCATCCATTTGTAAAAGCATTACAAGAGCATTTCACAGCTCATCAAAATCCTGAAAAAGCAGAACCTATGGCTCGTTATATGAAAAATCACTTCCCATTTCTAGGTATTCAAACACCGGAAAGACGCCAATTATTAAAAGACATCATTCAAATACATACTCTCCCAGATCAAAAAGACTTCCAAATTATCATACGTGAGCTTTGGGACTTACCAGAACGTGAATTCCAAGCGGCCGCACTTGATATTATGCAAAAATATAAAAAGCATATAAACGAAACTCATATCCCCTTCTTAGAAGAACTGATTGTCACAAAATCTTGGTGGGACTCTGTCGATAGCATCGTCCCTACATTTTTAGGCGATATCTTTTTAAAACATCCAGAATTAATTTCTGCCTATATTCCAAAATGGATTGCATCAGATAACATATGGTTACAACGTGCCGCTATTTTATTCCAACTAAAATATAAACAAAAGATGGATGAAGAACTTCTTTTCTGGATTATTGGACAACTACATTCTTCAAAAGAATTTTTCATTCAAAAAGCGATTGGCTGGGTCCTTCGTGAATATGCAAAAACAAATCCGGATGTAGTTTGGGAATACGTTCAAAACAATGAGCTCGCTCCATTAAGTAAGCGTGAAGCAATTAAGCATATTAAGCAAAATTACGGAATAAATAATGAAAAAATAGGCGAGACTCTATCATAGATAGACGCGTTCCTCTATTGAGATTTAAAAAAGAACGTGTTAGAATATGTTCATTATTATTAATATAAGTAGCGATGACGGACTTATAAGTACTTGCATAAAAAGCGATTCAGGGATAGTGAAAGCCTGAAGCCGCAAGGAAACGGCAGTCCCGAGCAATACATGATAAAGTGGATGCACCTTTTGTGTATCAACTAGGGTGGAACCGCGGGCAAACGCTCGTCCCTAGGCAAATAAGCCTTGGGATGAGCGTTTTTTTATGTTCTTTTTAGCATATACTGCTCGTTTCCAAAGTATCAGAGTATGTCATCGCCAATACGTTAACTTTCAAAAGGAGGATTTTCTTATGTATTCAATGGAACAAGTTGTAAACTTAGCGAAACATCGCGGTTTTGTTTTCCCTGGTTCTGAAATTTACGGTGGTCTTGCAAACACTTGGGATTACGGTCCACTTGGAATCGAATTAAAAAATAATGTTAAAAAAGCTTGGTGGAAAAAATTCATTCAAGAATCTCCATACAACGTTGGTTTAGACGCAGCTATTTTAATGAACCCTAAAACTTGGATAGCTTCTGGTCACGTTGGTAACTTCAACGATCCAATGATCGACTGTAAAAAATGTAAAGCTCGTCACCGTGCTGACAAATTAATTGAGGATGCTTTAGATGCAAAAGGCATCGAAATGGTTGTTGATGGTCTTACTTTCGACCAAATGGCTGACTTAATGAAAGAACATGAAGTAAAATGTCCTGATTGCGGTAGTGAAGAATTCACTGAAATCCGTCAGTTCAACTTAATGTTCAAAACATTCCAAGGTGTTACAGAGTCTAGCACAAACGAAATCTTCCTTCGTCCTGAAACAGCACAAGGTATTTTCGTAAACTTCAAAAACGTTCAACGCTCTATGCGTAAAAAGCTTCCATTTGGTATCGGCCAAATCGGTAAGAGTTTCCGTAACGAAATCACGCCTGGTAACTTCACATTCCGTACACGTGAATTCGAACAAATGGAACTTGAATTCTTCTGTAAGCCTGGTGAAGATTTAGAGTGGTTTGCATTCTGGCGTGAAACTTGTAAAAACTGGTTACTTTCACTTGGTATGTCTGAAGAGAGCATGCGTCTTCGTGACCACGGTGAAGAAGAGTTATCTCACTACAGTAATGCAACAACTGACATTGAATTCAAATTCCCATTCGGTTGGGGCGAACTTTGGGGCGTTGCATCTCGTACAGACTTCGACTTAAAACGTCACATGGAACATTCAAACGAAGACTTTAACTATATTGATCCACAAACGAATGAGCGTTACGTGCCATACTGCATCGAGCCATCTTTAGGCGCAGACCGCGTAACATTAGCATTCTTATGTGATGCATATGAAGAAGAGCAATTAGAAAACGATTCTCGTACAGTTCTTCGTTTCCACCCTGCTTTAGCACCATACAAAGCAGCTATCTTACCATTATCTAAGAAGCTATCTGAAGGTGCTACTGAAGTATTCGCAGAATTAGCTAAAGACTTCATGGTAGACTTTGATGAAACTGGTTCTATCGGTAAACGTTACCGTCGTCAAGACGAAATCGGTACACCATTCTGTATCACATATGACTTCGACTCAGTTGAAGACAAAGCTGTTACAGTACGTGACCGTGACACAATGGAACAAGTTCGTATGCCAATTAGCGAACTAAAAGGTTTCTTAGAGAAGAAAATCCAGTTCTAATTATAAGAAAAAGAGGCTGCTCATAAGAGCGCCTCTTTTTTACTTTTCACGTTTTTCTTTAATTGCTACTGTACATCTTGATATACATAGTAAATCATCATTTTCATCAATAATACGAACATCCCAAACCATTGTCGATTGTCCTCTATGTATCGGTGTTCCGATCGCTGTTACAATTCCATCTTTCTTTGAGCGAATGTGGTTTGCATTAATTTCTAATCCGAAACAAATACATTTTTCTTGATCAATTAAATTATATGAACCAACACTTGCCACTGTTTCCGCTAATGCAACCGATGCACCTCCATGTAAAAATCCAAACGGTTGATGCGTACGCTCATCAACAGGCATCGTAGCAACTACCTTATCTTCTGTCATCTCTAACAACTCAATTCCAAGTGAATCCATTAAAGTTTTTGCCATATCGCTTCCCCCTTCTCTTACTTTAATTAAATGTATAATTTTACCTATTTATTTTCAAACTACTTATAACACTTATATAAGGAGGCTTCACCTAAATGAAACAGAAATTTTGTATATTACTGCTTATGTTCTCCTTGCTGACTATTGTACCAAATTGTGCAATAACAGCCAAAGCATCTAACCTGACAATCGATGTTAAGACTGTAACGCAAAAAGGTAAGAAACCTTATATAGAATATCAAATAAATAGGCCTTCTTTTCACAACTTTTCTGATTCTAAATTTCAAAATAAACTCAATTTATACTACAAAAAATCCACTGACAAATTTAAAAACAAATTAGAAAAAGAAGCAAAAAAATATTATAAAGAGACAGAAGGATCTAGTACACCCTTTCATCCGTACGTAGCAAATGTTGATTATAAAGTCTCTTTAAACAAACCACCTTTTCTTAGCCTATATGTGAATTACTATCAATATACTGGCGGAGCACACGGTCTTTATACGTGGAAGGCAAATACATTTGATTTAAACGAAAAAAAGGTGCTGCACTTAGACGATTTATTTCAACAAAAGGATAAATATAAAGATGTAATCCGTGCAGAGATTGTACGACAAATTAAACAAAATGAAAGCATTTATTTTCCTGATGCAACTGAAAAAGTAATGAGTATGAAAAAATTTCACTTCTTTTTAGAGCCAGACAATCTCGTCATTTATTTCCCTTTATATGAGATTGCTCCCTATTCAAGTGGAATTCCGCAATTTCGTATTCCATATACGTTGCTAAGAGACTATTTAAAGCCTTCTTATCAAAATATTTTGATTGACAACAAGTAAATATTTTCGCTACGATAATGTTAACCTAAAAACAACAGGAGGTTAACATTATGAGGAGATTTCATGTTTTAGATTTAGCATTAGCTGCCATGTTCGTTGCTCTTATGGCCATCGGTGCAAATATTGTATCTTGGGCACCTTTCTTACAAGTAGCAGGCATCCCATTATCTATGCAACCATTTTTCGCAATTTTAGCAGGTCTTCTTCTTGGAAGTAGACTTGGTGCCTTATCCATGACTGTATATATGCTCGTTGGCTTAGCCGGCGCACCAATCTTCGCTAACTTCAAAGCTGGATTTGGAGCACTTTTAGATCCTACTGGTGGTTTTATTATCGCATTTATTATCGTTGCTTACGTATCAGGAAAACTAGTAGAACAAAAAGAAAGACCCACTTTCATTACATTTACAATTGCCTCTTTCACTGGAATTATTTTAACTTATATAATCGGTACTACTTACATGTACGGAGCAGTCAATCTCTTTATGGGCGGTAATATGAGCTATAAAGCTGCTTGGATGATTATGATGTGGTTTGCAGTAAAAGATATTGCATTTACAATTATCGGTGCTATTATCGCACCTCGCATATACTATGCTGTGCGTCGCTCTGCTTATCAGCATTCTCATTCGACGATTTCATAATAAAAAAAATGAGTTATTTCAGTATACTGAAATAACTCATTTTTTATTTTCGACAATATACGACACATATTAAAAATAAATTTTGTTATGATAGTCCAGAAAATCTTATATTTTGTACATTTAATTAAAACAATGTTCTGGAGGAAAGTCAGTGAAACTATCAAAAAACACACTTATTAAAATAGGTGTAGGCGTACTATCTTTACTTTTCATGCTATGTATATACAGAAGTTATACATTATATGGAAACGGCGAGTTAGGAATGAACTATATGCTTGGAAACGGTATAGCATTCTTCTTGCTATTTCTTACTATAATTAGTTTATGCGCGGCTGTAATCTTTATTATCATCGGATTAATTAAGAAAATACGAAAAGTAGCAGCAAAAAAAGTTTTTATAACATCTATAATACTATTTCTTACATCAGTTATATCAATCCTTATTTTCCTTTTCACCATATCAAAAGTAACGAATATAGAGGAAGAATATCAGGCTATTCAAGTTCAAAAGAAAAAAGAAGCTGATTACTTAAAGGCTGCAGCATCTTTTTATAACACCATAGAAACTTTCGAATACTCTGCATCATATGTATTGTCCGAGTATTCAACTACATGGTCAAACGCAATAAATAACCGAAGTGATTTCAATACTGCTCTTAGATCTAAGAAAAAAGAAATTGATCATATGGTTGTAGCTGTAGATGTATTTTATAACGGCATGGGAAGAGATTTAAGGTTGGTCTCTGAGGCTGCAAAAGAACAGCCAAGTAAGTACAAAGAAACCTATGAAGAATATAAAAAAATGTATGGTATTGTGACTGCACTTAATGAACAATCTCAATCTCCAAGCGGTAGTTTAATTACATTTAATCAAAATGTTAATACATTAATTCAAGAATACAAAAAATCTGCCGGAAATATTAATATCGCTATTTCTAATGAAATTAAATCAAAAGCTAATGAATTGAAGCCGACCGATAAAAACTTAAGTTCTAATTAAAGACACTCTCTCTAGAGTGTCTTTTTTTCATAAAAAGTCCCCTTTAGATTGCACAGTAAATTACATATCTCTACTGTACATCCAAAAGGGACTTTACCTATAAATTAAGACTCTTGATTCGCTTGTTCTTCTAAAATTTTCTTCATCATTGCAACCATGTCATCACGTAATTCTGGGTGTTGCAGGGCCATTTCAATTGTCGTTTGAACGAATCCTAGCTTTTCACCTACGTCGTAGCGCTTTCCTTCGAAATCGTAAGCAAATACACGTTGGATTTCATTTAAGCTTTGGATTGCATCTGTTAATTGAATTTCACCACCAGCACCGACATGTTGCTGTTCTAAGAACATAAAGATTTCAGGCGTTAAAATGTAGCGGCCCATAATTGCTAAGTTTGAAGGAGCTGTACCTTGTGCTGGTTTCTCAACGAAATTGCGAACTTGGTAACGACGACCTTCTTGTTCTAATGGATCGATAATTCCATAGCGATGTGTTTCCGACTCTGGAACAGTTTGTACACCAATAACAGAAGAAAGTGTTTTTTCATACTCATCCATTAATTGACGTAAACACGGTTTCTCAGCTTGGACAATATCATCACCTAGTAACACTGCAAACGGCTCATCACCAATGAATTTACGCGCACACCAAACAGCATGTCCTAGTCCCTTCGGCTCTTTTTGACGGATATAATGAATATCTACCATTTTTGAAGAAGCTTGTACTTTTTCAAGCAACTCATATTTTTTCTTCTCTAATAAGTTTTGTTCTAGTTCAAATGCATTATCAAAATGATCTTCAATAGAACGCTTTGTTTTACCAGTAACGATAATAATATCTTCGATACCCGATTTCACTGCTTCTTCTACAATGTATTGGATTGTTGGTTTATCTACTATCGGTAACATTTCTTTCGGCATTGCTTTCGTTGCTGGTAAAAAACGTGTTCCTAATCCAGCTGCTGGGATTATCGCTTTTCTTACTTTTTTCATCACAAAATACCCTCTCTCCTGTCGGAATCAATAGCAATCATTTCCTACATAAAACAAAAGGGAGATTTCGCTCCCTTTTGTTCCTTACTACTTAAAATTACTTTGTATTATAAACGATTCATAATGTCTTCTTTAATAGTAAGTAACTTTTGTTCACTATTTTGTAAAGAACTATCTTTTACACCAAAGTAAAACTTAATCTTCGGCTCAGTTCCAGATGGACGTAGGCAGAACCATGAACCATCCTCTAATTGATATTTTAACACATTTGATTTCGGTAAGTGAATCTCTTCTTTATGTCCATCTTGTAAAGATGTAACGATGCTTGCTTTATAGTCTTCCACTGCTACGACTGTTAAGCCTGCTACTTCTTTCGGCGGATTCTCACGGAACGTTGCCATCATCTCTTGGATTTTTTCAGCTCCATCTTTTCCTTTTAACGTTAACGATACAAGGTCTTCACGGAAGAAACCGTACTTCTCAAATACTTCTAATAGACCGTCATATAACGTTTTCCCTTGTGATTTGTAGTATGCAGCTACTTCACATGCAAATAGGACAGATTGTACTGCATCTTTATCACGGCAGAATGGGCGGATTAAATAACCATAGCTTTCCTCATAACCGAATTGGAATTCATATTGTCCGCTTTCTTCATACTGCCTAATTTTCTCACCGATAAATTTAAATCCAGTTAACGTATCAACTGTATCTAAACCGTATGCTTTCGCAATTGTACGGCCAATCTCAGACGTTACGATTGTTTTTAATACGACACCGTTCTCCGGAAGCGTTCCGTTTTCTTTCTTTTGAGATAGTAAGTAATCAAGCATTAATGCACCTGTTTGGTTTCCTGTTAATACTTGGAACTCACCATTATGATTACGCACTGCTACACCAAGGCGGTCTGCGTCAGGATCAGTTGCGATTAATACATCTGCGCCTACCTTTTCACCGTCACGAATGGCATACTCAAACGCTGCGTGCTCTTCTGGGTTCGGTGATTTTACTGTAGAGAAGTTTGGATCTGGTAACTCTTGCTCTTTTACAACTGTCACATCTGTAAATCCAACTTCTTTTAAACCACGGCGTACAGAAATATTTGATGTTCCGTGTAATGGTGTAAAGACGATTTTTAAGTCTTTGCCGACCTTTTGCACCATTTCTTTATTAATGATGACATTGTTCAATTCTGCAGCATATGCATCATCTACTTCTTGTCCAATAATATGTAATAAACCGTCAGCTTTTAATTGCTCTACATCAGCGACTTCAACTGTTAATTCATCTTCTACTGCATTTACGTAGCTAATTAACTCATCTGCTTCTTTTGGAGGTAACTGTCCACCATCTTCACCGTATACTTTGTATCCGTTATATTCAGGTGGATTATGGCTTGCCGTAAGAACGATTCCACTTACTGTATGTAAATGACGAACTGCGAAAGAAAGTACTGGCGTTGGACGTAAGCTTTCAAACACATATGTTGTGATACCGCGTGCCCCAAGTGTAGCAGCAACTTCCATTGCGAACTCAGGTGATTTATGACGAGAATCATAGGCTACAACAACACCGCGTTTTTTCGCTTCCTCACCTAATTTTTCAATAAAGCTTGCTAATCCTTTTGTTGCTTTACGAACTGTATATACGTTTAAACGGTTCGTACCAGCACCAAGTTCACCACGCATACCACCTGTGCCAAACTCTAGATTTTTATAAAAGCTATCCTCGATTTTCTTCTCATCTTGCTTCATATTTTCTAGCTGTTCTTTTAATTCTGCATCTAATTGTGCGTAAGAAAGCCAGCGACTAAATTCTTGTTTCCAATTCATTCTTCTCTCTCCTCTCGCTCGTCATACCTTTATTATATGAAAAAAACATGCTGTATCTCAATATTTTATAAAATCTAACAGGATTTTACTAGGAATATTTGTATACACTATTGTTAAATACTCCACTAAAGGGAATGAGGATTATGCACGAATGGGGCTTGTCAGAAGAGCTCAAAATACAAACAAAGCAAATGATTGAAATTGCTGAAAAAGAACTATCGATTATGAGGAACGCAATCGATAAAGAAGACGAATGTATTTTATGCAAAATGGAAGATATTCATCATATGTTAGCAAATGTACAAACATTGGCAGCTACATACTATATTCAGGCATATTTATCACCTTATACGGAAAGTTCATCTTTTATTACAACAGCTATCCAACATTTAAGCGCCAGAAAACATGGTGCTCTTATCGTTGTGGAAAGAAACGAGACGCTTGAAGCTCTCATTCAAACTGGAACGACATTAAACGCTCATTTAACTGCGCCATTACTCGAATCAATATTTTATCCAGGTAACCCTCTTCATGACGGTGCCGTTCTCGTAAAAAATAATCATATTGTCTCAGCTGCTAATATTCTTCCTTTAACGAAAAGTACAGAAGTTGATCCTGAGCTAGGAACACGTCACAGAGCTGCAATTGGCTTATCAGAAAAGAGTGATGCACTTATATTAGTTGTCTCTGAAGAAACGGGCCGTACTTCTTTTGCTTTAAACGGGATTTTGTATACGATTTCTTTATAAACACTTTTTTGAACAGCGCGGTAGTAAATGAAATTATATCGAATTACCAACAAATATACCTACTATATCAATAGAAAAGGCTGTCTCCAAAATTTGAGACAGCTTTTTCTTCAAAAAAATTATTCTTCTACAAAATGCTCGAAAAGTATACGAATTACCTATACCATTGCTCGAGCTGACCATAAATTATTTGCTCACAGGGATGTCTAAGTACACTTACTACTCTTTTTGTACTCAAAACATGTTTAGACCTCTTTCATAACAACTATATGCTTTCTAAAATGCTTCACTTCTAGCTATTATTTTTTATCTATTTTTAAGAAATAGTAAAAAAGGGTACTTTAGAAATCCTATCTAAAGTACCCTTTTATTAAAAATCTATTTTATTATAAAGAATAATTGGAGACTGCAAAATGATAAAAATATAGCATACTTTCAAAATTATTTATAATTATTAATATTAATATTAAACATAAAGCAACTACTTTTACACGTCTCATCACTTTAAAACCATATGCTAATAATAACGGTATTGTAAACAGCATATGTGCGCCATAAATAAATGCTTCAGATGCCCCAAAACCAATAATTCCATGTAAAACAATATTAAATAGTAAACAGAAACTTAAAAACCTTACGAAAGGCTCTTTTCTAAAGTTTTTCCATACAGCTACTATTATAAAAGCATACACAGATACAATCACAATCCACCCGATCATAGTATGCGATGGAAGTATATTTAATTGTGCGAATTGCTCACCTTGTCTTAAAGTAACTTCCGAGAATGGTCCAAAGATGAATGAAGATCCTAATAATAGATGAAATACTAATATACCTGATGGCTTAACGTATTCTGGTGAAAAACTCTGTCCTTGCGCAGCAAAGTCCATACTACCCTTTAATCCTTCGATAAGAACGACATTATTTGCGTTCATTGCTAATACAAACAGGACCACGACAATAACAATCGAAATACCAGTCCAAATAATTTTTTTCCGTAGTTTCTTATAACTCATCAGACTACCTAAAAACCACATAAACGAATTGGTTAATGTAACCCCTGTTATTACTATTGCCAACAATACATTCGCAATACTAAATCCTATTTTCGCTTCTTTTTCCCCTGTAATAAATGGATAGCATACAAAGCACATAAGTACCAATGTGAAATTTGCATAGCTAAAAGATTCTGGTGTCCACGTAATAACTAACATTGTAGCTGAAAATCCATACATGACCGCTAGTAAAAAAGAAACAATCGTATTCTTACAAATTTTACAGCATAATGTATAAATCATCACTACACTGAACGCGCTTAAAAACGTTTGAATGAATATAATACCATGTACAATATTCCCTACTTTTACTGTCTCCAGCATCCACATGAATTGTTGAATAAAATAATAAAGGAATGGATGTCGGAACCAGGTCGCCGCTGCTACATCTACTTTTTCAAGGAAAAAGGAGATGATATAATATCCTTGATCAAAAGAAAAATAGGTATCAACCACCCACGCTTCAATAAAAAGCTTAGAGTGAGTATCCATTTTCCAACCGATAAAAAAATAAAATGACCAATAAAAAATGAAAAGGACAAGGGCTAATATCCCCTTTCCTTTATAATCATTCCAAATATTCAATACTTCTTCTCCTCTCTACGGTAGAAATAACATAATTAGATGTGCCACGTATCCAATAACTGTTCCTAACACAAGCCCACCAAAAATCTCATGCCAATGATGTCCTTGACGCTCTCTTAATTTTTCTTCTTCCGAACTTATATGTTTATTCAACATTCTTGCATGTTTACCAACTGTACGGCGAAGTCCTGTGGCATCAATGATAACAATTGTTAAAATTGCCATCCCGATTCCAAACATCGGTGTATTAAACCCTTCATGAAACCCTATTGTCATGACCATACTTGATAAAATCGTTGTATGCGTGCTAGGAAATCCACCATTTCCAACTAAACGAAAAGCATCTTTTCCAGAACGAAGATAATTCACTAAAAATTTCAATACTCCCGAAGCTACCCAAGCTATAAATGGAAGTATACAATATAAATATGTTCCCATTGCTTTACCTCCTATGATTTTGCAATAAATAAAATGCCAGCTACTATACATACTATTCCAGCAATTTTCATGAAATTGATTGTTTCACCAAATAATAATGCTGACGCAATAATAACAAATACATATCCGAAACTCACCATTGGGTATGCATAACTTAAATCAACCTTTCTCAGCACAATCATCCATAATAATGCACTTAAACCGTAAAAAGCTAGTCCGAAAAAGTTCGGTACGTTAATGAAATTCATAATACCTACAGCCGCTGAACTTTGTGATTTCATTGCGCCAAACTTTAATAAAATTTGCCCTACAACTCCCATACCAACTGATAAAATAATCATTAAAAATTGTTGCATCTCTATACTCCTTAACCGTTTATATTCAAAAAATGTTTTATTCCAAATAAAAAACGTTTAAGACACTCCTCTTAAACGTTTTAACAAACCCGAATAGAGTAATTAAAAGTTCAATAGTATAATAATAACTGTTATCGCATATAACAACACTGTTATTAAAATATGCTGATCCTCTAATAAAACTTTATCTGGTTCTCCACCTTTATCTTCCATGTGAACTAAATATAAATAACGAAAAATCCCGTAAATTACAAATGGGATTGTCCACATTAAATAGATACTTTTCCCTGCATTAAAAGTAAAGATAGCATAAGTTACAATAGTTGCCGATGTAACAATTGTACTTAATTGGTCTAACAAAGCAGGAGAATAACTTTCTAATACTTTTCTATGAGAACCTTTATTATTCTGTAACAATACTAATTCATGTCTTCTTTTATTAATAGCCAAGAATAGTGACAGTAATAATGTACATAATAAAAACCACGGTGTAAATGGCACTTGAATAACTAATCCACCGGCCAATGCTCGTAAAACAAATCCAGCTGCAATAATTAAAATATCAATGATTACAACGTGCTTTAAACGAATTGAATACGCTACATTTAAAATAAAATAGGCTGCTAATACTAAGCACAATAACGGATTTAATATATATGAAACTACTAAAGACGCTACTAAAATAACACAACCTGCCGTAATAGCAAAGTACGGATTTAATGCCCCCGATGCCATCGGTCGATATCGCTTAACAGGGTGTTGTCGATCTGCCTCAATATCCATAAAATCATTTAAAATATAGACACAGCCAGATATTGCACAAAATAGCGCAAAACAAATTGCAGCTTGTGCCACCATAGTTAAAGATACTTGTTTTATTGAAAAGACTAACGCTGCAAATACAAGCAAGTTTTTAGTCCACTGTTTCGGGCGTAACTGTTTAAAAAACAATACAACTATATTTTGTTGAGATAAAGTCCCTTCCCTCATAATAATAAGAGTGCTTCTATTTTTGTCACTCTCTTCTTTCCCTCCCTATTCAATTGTTATTTACTTCTAATACAGGGAAAATTATATCACATAAGTATAACATTGAAAATCAACTATTAAATACCAATAAAAAAGGCTGTCTCAAAAATTTGAGACAGCCTTTTCTTCAAAAAATCATTCTTCTCCAAAACGCTCCACAAGTGTTGCAAGTGTACGTACCATTGCACCAGTTGCTCCAGCTGGACCTAAGTCGTGCGCGCCTTTTGTTTCTGATGTTCCAGCGATATCTAAGTGTACCCACGGTGTATCTTCAGCGAATTCGCCTAAGAATGTACCTGCCATAACCGCATGTCCTTCACGGCCTGGTGAGTTATTTAAATCAGCAAACTTACTGTTTCGAACGCGTTCTTTATCACGATCAAAAATCGGTAGTTGCCAAATTGGCTCATCTGTTTCCATAGAAGCCTCTAGCACTTGCTCAAATAACTCTTCATTATTTGTCATTGCGCCTGTCGTATAGTTTCCAAGTGCAACAATTACACCGCCTGTTAATGTTGCAACATCAACAAGGTAGTTTGCACCAAGTTTTTTCGCATACGTAATACCGTCAGCTAAAGCTAGACGACCTTCTGCATCCGTATTTAATACTTCAATTGTTTTTCCGCTCATAGATGTAATTACATCGTCTGGCTTAAATGCCGTACCACTTACAACGTTATCAGTTGAAGGAATAACAGCGATCACATTTTGTTCTGGGCGAAGTTCACCGATAATTTCCATCGCACCTAATACAGCAGCTGCACCGCCCATATCACCTTTCATACCGACCATGCCTTCACGTGGTTTTAAAGAATAACCACCTGTATCGTATGTAATACCTTTTCCAACGAATCCAATGACATCTGTCCACTCTTCTTTTCCTTTATAAATAAGAGCAATCATTTTCGGTGGCTCTACACTACCTTGGTTTACTGCAAGTAACGCACCCATACCAAGATCTTCCATCTCTTCTTTCTCAAGAACTTTATAGTCCATATCATACTTCTCCGCTAATTCAACAGCATACTCAGCAAGCTTTGTCGCTGTTAATACGTTTGGCGGCATATTTACAAGTGTACGAGCTGAATTTGTTGCACGTCCATGTACGTAGCCAACTGTTAATGCGGCTTCAATTTCTTGTGCATCTTCCGCTGTAATAGCCGTGAACTTCTCTAACTCTACACGATCCTTTTTATCTGATTTATACGTTTGTAATTCATATGTACCAAGGCCTTGTACCTCTGCTGCAATATGAGCGACATCAATCGCGTCTAATTTCTCTGTTACGAAAGAATCAAGTAAGATTGCTGCATCTTGTACTTTTGCTGATTGCAGTGTTTTAAATGCCTTACCAAGAGCCGCACGTAACGTTTCTGTCGTGTAAGACTCTTTCTTGCCTAAACCAACAAAGTAATAACGTTTCACATTTGTTTTTCCTAAGCTATGCACTTTCGAAATGGCCTTTTTCTTCGTAGATAATTCTTTCTCTTCTAGTAAAACTTGTAATTGTCCTTCAAACGCTTTGTCCAGTTCTTGTACAAAACTACTCATTTTCTCTTCTTCAAATAAAGCAACAATTACTGCTTCATGACCTGCTAATTCTTTTTGTACTTGAAACATGTTCAGACCCCCTAAATTTCTCTACCACCATTATAACTTTATTTTCGATAAAATGCGACAATTCTAACTACAGTTATATGACGTGTAAAATCCCCTCTATTATGAAATAAGCCAAGAAAAAAAGTCTAGCGTAATTACGACTAGACTATCTTTGTTTTAAATATTGACCACGAAACACTTGCATCGTTTCGTCTTGATTTAACATCGTTAACTCTTCTTCTGTAAACTTACCATTTCCTACTTTTACTACGTACACATTTACTTTTTTCTTACCCCATTGGCTATAAACATCTTTCACCGTATCATAATATAGATCAAGACGGTTTCCTTTTATTGCACCGCCCTTATCAGCTACTACACCATATCCATAACCTGGTACGAATAGAATCGTTCCAATCGGAAATACGCGTAAGTCCGCAGCGATTGTGGAATATAAATCCCTTTTCACTTTAACACCTGAATATGTAATACCATACTCTGGATGCCCTGGCCTCTTACCAGTTGACTCAATCCCCGATGTATAACCTGTTGCAGTCATTTCAATTGAACGATATTTAGACCAGTCGTTTGCCTGCTCTAAAGCATTTATCACTTCTTTACTCGGAGCAACATTTCTCTTAACTTCTGCTGCATGTACTTCTTTTGCACTCGTTCCCTCATACTTCTTTACAATCTCTAATAAAGAAACTCCTGTGAAAGCATTCCATGTTACGCATAATGCAATTGCAAGTAAACAAGTCATCATAATGCGAATACAATATCGTTTTAACATTTTTATATTCCACACTCCTTCATCGTTAATCATTCCCTATACCATGAAGGAATATGCAAAAAAATAATCTCCAACTTAATTGGAGATTAAAACATTTGATATCCGCTTTTCCGAAGTTTCTTGATTACGACTCCTGCTAAAGCAGCCCCTACTAATCCAGTAGATAGAATAAATACGTCTGCTTGTCCTAAGTGCGATACACTTGTCCCAAATGAAGAAAATGTTTCTTTCGGTTTTGAAAAATAATCCCACATACTCGCTTTATTAATAATAAGCATACAAACAATAGGATACACAATAACCATTACCCAAGTAGCTCGCAAAATCATGTTGAGTAAAAATCCAATTCCAAAGAACAAAATAAAGAATAACATCATTGAAATAAGTAGTACCGGTATACTCACTCTTTTCCCCTCTCCTTCGCACGTGCCGTAAATACGTGATAAGCTGTATAACCAAATGGTTCGCCTGGATTTAATGTTTTGTCCACTTCAAGATGTAGTTCTGATCTTCCTTCTAACAAATATTTAATAAGCACAGACGTATTCGGATCGTCCGCAATCTTATCCGGATGTAAGAACGCCACTTCAGACAATTCTTTCTCCTGTATAATAATATTTTCTCCTTCAGGCTCCAAAAGAAAAATAATCATATTATCACTAATCTCATTACGAATAACACCCGATCGAACACCAATGATCCCCTTCACATGAGCGACAATGCCTGTCTCTTCTAACACTTCGCGTTTCACAGCTTCATCAACCGTCTCACCTTCATTTACAAAACCAGCCGGTAAAGACCATTTCCCTTTTAATCCACTGTATTTCTTCTTAACAAATAGCCACCTACCATCTTTTGTAGCTACTAAACCACTAACAGCTAGCCATACCTTCCCTCGTTTCTCCATGATGTAATAACCTCCTCTTTCAGAACGGACAGAATATTCTTTCTTTTTATATTATACTATATTTTTAATATGAAAAAAGCAGAAACAGCTCTTAGCCGTTTCTGCTTTTTCTACTATATATTAAAAGAACTTTAATTTACCTTTTTTAAGAACTAATAAAGGTCCACCTAATAAGAATAGGTAACGATTATCGATTACTTTCTTCATGAAGGAAGCTTTCCAACCTGTTAACTTTTTACCCATAACAACGCCCATTGCATCGTCATGACCTAAAGAACATACAGATCCTTTATTATCAAATGCGAATTTTTTCATTTCACCTTTACCACGAACTAATACAGTTAAGTTGTGTGCAATATTGTAACCTTGTTGAATTGCAATTTGTGCTGTTGGTGGGTATGGACGGTTAATTTCTTCATTAATGATTAACGCTGCGTCACCAACCATGAATACATCTTCATATCCTGGAGCATGCATGTACTCATCAACTTTTACACGTCCGCGCATTGCTTCAAATCCAGACTCTTCCACAATACCGTTACCACGAACACCTGCAGCCCAAACTACTGTTTCAGACTTAATTAATTCAGTGTCATCGCCATTCGCAACGATAATACCTTCTTCAGTTGCTTCTTTAATTGCTGTACCGATGCGGAATTCTACACCTTTTTTCTCAAGTTGTTTTACAGCGTATTCTACTAACGCTGGATCGAAACCTGGAAGTGCTGTTGGAGCAGCTTCTACACAGATGATACGTGCTTTTTCACGTGGTACATTGTACTCTTTGCAAAGTTCAGGAACACGGTTTGCAAGCTCACCTACGTACTCGATACCAGTAAATCCAGCACCACCAACAACGATTGTTACTAACTCATCGCGTTGTTCAGTTGCATATTTAGAGAAACTAGCTTCCATATGCTCACGAATTTCACGAGTTGCATTAATGTTAGCTATTGAGAATGCATGCTCTTTTAATCCTGTAATTCCGAATGTTTCTGATTCAAAACCAAGACCAATTACTAAGTAGTCATACTCTAACTCGCCGTCTTTTAAGATAATGCGTTTTTCAGCAGCTTTAATTTCTACTACTGTGTCTTGTACAAAGTTCACTTTATTTGTATCAATAACGTCTTGAATATCTAGACAGATTTTTTCATCTTGTAATGTACCAGCTGCGCTCTCGTGTAACCAAGTCGCTTGGTAGTGATAGCTGTTGTTGTTTACTAGCGTAATTTCAGCTTCATTTACAGATAATGCTTTTTGCAGACGAACAGTCGTAATCATCCCGCCATAACCTGCACCTAAAACTACGATTTTTGGAGTCTTCACCAAATCACAACCCTTTTCTTTATATAATAGTAATGAGAAATAATACCAAGTACTAAAAACTCTATTTGTCAAGAATGTGGAATTTATCACATTCTATATCATAACAAAACGCAGTCAAAAAATCGTACGAATTTTGTCATAGAAATTTAACATAATACTTCCCTATATTAGTCGGTTTTATTCCAGAATTCAAGCGTCTGGAGAATTATCAATATTTTAAAATAACATAGCGTTTTCAAGGGTTTTTTAGACTTTTTTTCATGTATTTTCCTTTCTGTATATTTTATACAATAAAAAAGAACCTATGCGAAAACTTACACACAATTCAGTCGTTTTCAGAAGTATTATGAACTCAAATATGCTATCATTTATTTGAAAGTGTCATCATTTGCAGGATTTTCGTGTACATATGAACAATATATGAAATCAATATCAAAATTCCATCTATAGGGGGAATGAAAGTGGCAGAAAATCAAAAAGTTTACGACATAACAATTATTGGTGGTGGTCCAACAGGGCTGTTCACAGCATTTTATGGCGGTATGAGACAAGCAAGTGTAAAAATCATTGAAAGCTTACCTCAACTTGGAGGACAATTATCCGCACTCTACCCTGAAAAATACATTTATGATGTAGCTGGATTCCCAAAAGTGCGCGCACAAGAATTAGTTGATAACTTAAAAGAGCAAATGAAGAAATTTGACCCAACCGTTTGTTTAGAAGAAGCTGTCGATACGCTTGAAAAACAAGCTGACGGTATATTTAAACTTGTTACGAATAAGCAAACTCACTATTCTAAATCAGTTATTATTACTGCTGGCAATGGTGCTTTCCAACCACGCCGCTTAGAATTAGAAGGTACAGCAAAGTATGAAAAGAAAAACTTACATTATTTCGTTGATGATATGAATAAATTTGCCGGTAAGCGCGTCGTAGTATTTGGCGGCGGCGATTCAGCTGTTGATTGGACAATGATGTTAGAACCGATCGCTGAAAAAGTTACAATCGTTCATCGCCGCGATAAATTCCGTGCGCATGAACATAGCGTCGAAAACTTAATGAATTCTCGTGCAGAAGTAAGTACACCGTATGTTCCAGTTGAACTCATTGGTGATGACAAAATTGAACAAGTCGTTCTTCAGCACGTAAAAACTGAAGAAAAAGTTATCATCGATGTTGATGACGTAATTATAAACTATGGCTTCGTTTCTTCTCTTGGCCCAATTAAAAACTGGGGCTTAGATATACAAAAAAACAGCATCCTTGTAAATTCAAAAATGGAAACAAATATTCCTGGCATTTACGCTGCTGGTGACATTTGTACATATGAAGGAAAAGTAAAACTCATTGCTTGCGGCTTCGGTGAAGCACCAACAGCAGTAAACAATGCAAAAGCTTACTTCGATCCAAATGCAAAACTTCAACCAATGCATAGCTCAAGCATGTTTTAATATGTAAAAATAAAAGCTCCTTCCATACGTGGAAGGAGCTTTTATTTTATATACCACGAAAGCACACTGAATTCGATAAACTATCGAACTCAGTGTGCTTTTCGTCTGAAAAAATTATTGTTTTCTTCTACCTAATACGAATAATACTCCGCCAACTAAGAATGAAATTCCCGCACCAACTGACATCATCCATGGATGTGCTGCCCCTGTTTTCGGTAATTCTTTTTCTACTTTTACTTGCGAGTCTTTATTTAACTTTTCCAGTCTTACTTCCGGTTTCTTCAGATCTTTCGGGTCTTCCGGTTTCACTTCTGGCTCCTTCGGTTCTTTCGGATCCTCTGGTTTCACTTCTGGCTCCTTCGGCTCTTTCGGATCTTCCGGTTTCACTTCTGGCTCCTTCGGCTCTTTCGGGTCTTCCGGTTTCACTTCTGGTTCTTTCGGATCTTCCGGTATCTTAAAATCTTCTTTTGTTTTCGGTAAAATTGTAACTGTAGGCTCAAGTGGTGTATTTATTCTATCGTCCACTATCGCTCTATTTGTTATCCCTTTACTTGGTGCTGCTTTTACCTTCGCTTTAAAAATAATACTACGTTCTTTCGTATCTGTAATTTCTAGATACTTCGCTATTACTTGTCCAAACTCCATTTTTAACTCTACTGGATTTGGTTCAGCCCCTTCAAATCGAATACTATCTTGCACGTACTCTAAACCGGCTGGAATTTCATCTTCTATCTTTACCTCAGCTAATTTTCCGTTTTCTACCGTATTTTCAAAGCTAATTCGGTATTCGATTTCTTCTCCTAGCTTCGGTTCTTTATTACTTACTGTCTTCGTTGCTTTTACCTTACCATCTTTATATTCTGGCTTTATTGTCGCTGTCGGTTCCATAACTGGATGATTTGGATCATCTACGTGAATAATCGCTTTATTTGTTATTTCCTCTCCAGCTTTTACTGATTCTTTTACCTTTACTTTAAAGATGATACTTCTTTCTTTCGTATCCGTAATTTCTGGATACTTTACTGTTACTTTTCCATTCTCAACTTTAAGTTCTGTTGGTACAGGCTTATCACCTACAGCCTTCAGACTATCTTTCACATACTCTAAACCAGACGGAATTTCATCTTCAATCTTTACATCAACTAACTTCCCGCCATCTACTATGCCGTTAAAAGTAATTCGATATTCGATTTCTTCCCCTAGCTTTGGTTCATGATTACTTACTTCTTTCCTTGCCTCTAGTTTCCCATCTTTATATTGCGGTGTAATTGGTACAAGTGACTCAACCGGTGGATTTGTCGGATTATTATCATCCACAACCGCCTTGTTTATAATTTCTTTTCCTACTTGTACCGTTTCTTGTACTTTCGCTTTAAAGATGATACTTCTTTTTTTCGTATCCGTAATTTCTGGATACTTTGCTGTTACTTTTCCATTCTCAACTTTAAGTTCTACTGGAATTGGTTCCGGCCCATCAGACTTTATACTATCTTGTACGTATTCTAAACCGGCTGGAATTTCATCTTCTACCTTTACCTCAGTTAGTTTTCCGTTCTCTACCGTATTTTCAAAGCTAATTCGATATTCTACTTCTTCTCCTAACTTCGGTTCATGATTACTTACTGTTTTTTCTGCTTGTAATGCACCATCTTTATATTGAGGCTGTATAGCGACATTCGGTTTCTCTGGTGGGTTTATTGTATCTTCCACAACCGCCGTATTCACAATCGCTTCGCCAATTTTAGCTTTATCTTTCACTTTTACTTTAAAGACGATGCTTCTTTCTTTCATGTCCGTAATTTCTGGATATTCTGCGAGTACTGTGCCGTTTTTCACTTTCACATACAACGGTTTCGGATTCTCTCCCTCGGCTCTTTCACTACCTTCTACAAACTCTAAGCCAGTTGGTAATTCATCCTTAATCTTCACCTTCGCTACTTTTCCATACTCTACTACGTTACGGAAAGTAATTCGATACTCTACTTCTTCTCCTAATTTTGGAGCCGGATTATTTACTGTTTTCTCAGCTTTTAGTTTTCCGTCCTTATACTCCGGCGTAATAATCGCTTCTGGTTTTTGCGGCGGATTCTTCGGATTATCATCATCCACAATTGCCGTATTCACGATTTTCTTACCGACTTTTACTGCTTCCGTTACTTTTACCTTAAAGCGAATACTACGCTCAGCTGTATCAGTAATATTTTCATACTTCGCACTAACCTTACCAGCTTCTTCTTTTAACTCTACTGGCGCTGGCTCATTACCTTCTGATTTTAAACTATCCTTCACATACTCTAAGCCAGTTGGTAATTGATCCTCAATTTTCACTTCTGCTAGTTTTCCGTTTTCTACCGTATTTTTAAAACTAATTCGGTACTCTACTTCTTCTCCTAGCTTTGGATCTTTTTTGCTTACCTTTTTATCAGCTTTAAATTTACCAGCTTTATGCTGCGGTGTAATATCTACTTCCGGTCGCTCTGGTGGATTTTTTGTATCATCAACAATTGCTTTATTTACAATTGCTTTGTCCACTTCAACAGAATCTTTCACCTTCACTTTAAAGATAATACTTCTTTCTTTCATGTCAGTGATATTTTCATACTTCGCACTAACCTTACCAGCTTCTTCTTTCAACTCTACTGGGGCTGGCTTATCACCTTCTGCTTTTAGACTATTTTTCACATACTCTAAACCAGACGGAATTTCATCCTCAATTTTCACTTCTGCCAACTGTCCATCTTTCACCGTATTATTAAATGAAATTCGGTATTCGATTTCCTCACCTAGCTTCGGTTTATGATTATTCACCTTTTTATGAGCAGCAATTTTACCGTCTTTATATTGCGGTGTAATTTTCGCTGTCGGTTCAGTTATAGGGTGGTTCGGATCATCAACGTGGATAATCGCTTTATTTGTAATGTCCTTACCTATTGTAACCGAATCTTTCACCTTCACTTTAAAGACGATACTTCTTTCTTTCGTATCCATAATCTCTGAATACTTTGCCATTACCTTACCATTTTCTACTTTCAACTCCACTGGTTTTGGCTCTTCACCTTCAGCCTTTTCGCTTCCTTCTACAAACTCTAATCCAGCTGGAATTTTATCTTCTATCTTTACCTCTACTAGTTTTCCATCTTTCACCGTATTATTAAAAATAATTCGATATTCGATTTCCTCACCTAACTTCGGTTCACGATTACTTACTTCTTTTCTTGCCTCAATTTTTCCATCTTTATATTGTGGTGTAATCGGTACATAAGGCTCTTCTGGTAGATTCTTTGTATCATCTACAATTGCCTCATTTACGATTTCTTCTCCCACTTTTGCGCTTTCTTTTACCTTCGCTTTAAAGACAATACTTCTTTCCTCTGTATCTGTAATAGCTGGATACTTTGCCATTACTTTATTATTTTTCACATGTAGCTCTACTGGTTTCGGTTTAGAACCTTCTGCTGTGATGCTGCCTTCTACATACTCTAAACCATTTGGTAAGGCATCCTTTATATTTACCTCTGCTATTTTCCCGTTTTCTATCGTATTTTTAAAACTAATTCGATATTCTACTTCTTCTCCTAGTTTCGGTTTATGATTATTTGCCACTTTCTGCGCAGCAATTTTACCATCTTTATATTGCGGAGTAATTTCCACATGAGGCTCTTCTGGCTTATTTTTTGTATCTACTACGATTGCTTTATTAACAATCTCCTTACCTATTTCTACCTCTTCTTTTACTTTCACTTTAAAGATAATACTTCTTTCTTTTGTATCGGTAATTTCTAGATACTTTGCCATTACCTTACCGTTTTCAAATTTCAATTCTACTGGACTAGGCTTAGATCCTTCTGCTTGTAAACTGTTCTCTACATACTCTAATCCAGCTGGAATTTCATCTTCTACTGTAACCTCTACTAGTTTTCCGTTTTCTACCGTGTTTTTAAAACTAATTCGGTATTCTACTTCTTCTCCTAATTTCGGTTTTTTATTGTTTACAAATTTCTCCGCTTTAAGCTTACCGTCTTTATATTCTGGCGTAATTGTTACTTCTGAAGTTGTTGGATCTTTTGTATCATCAACAACTACTTTATTGACAATGCCTTCACCAACCTTAAATTCTTCTTTTACTTTCGCTTTAAAGACGATACTTCTTTCTTCTAGATCCGTAATTTCTGGATATTTTGCGATTACTTTTCCATCTTTCACTTTCAGTTCTACCGGATTTGGCTTAGAACCTTCTGCTCGTAAACTATCTTTCACATACTCTAATCCATTTGGTAAATCGTCTTCTATTTTTAACTCTGCTAGCTTTCCGTTTTCTACCGTATTTTTAAAGCTAATTCGGTATTCCACTTCTTCTCCTAACTTCGGCGTTTCATTATTTACCGTCTTCTTCGCTTCCACTTTTCCGTCTTTATGCTGTGGAGTAATTTCTGCCGTCGGTGTTTCTGGCTCATTTTTCGTATCATCAATAATTGCTTTATTGACGATTTTTTTACCGACTTTCACTTCATCTTTTACTTTCACTTTAAAAGTGATACTTCTTTCTTCTGTATCCGTAATCTCTGGATACTTCGCCATTACCTTACCATTTTCCACTTTCAATTCTACTGGATCCGGCTTATCACCTTCTGCTTTCACACTGTTTTCTACGTACTCTAAACCTTCGGGTAAAGTATCTTCTATTTTCACCTCTGCTAGTTTTCCGTCTTCTACCGTGTTTTTAAAACTAATTCGGTATTCTACTTCTTCTCCTAACTTCGGCGTTTCATTATTTACCGTCTTCTTCGCTTTCACTTTTCCGTCTTTATGTTGCGGAATAATTTCTGCTGTCGGTGTTTCTGGCGGATGTTTCGTATCGCTCACAATCGCTTCATTAACAATTGAATCGCTCACTTTACCTTTTACTTTCACTTTAAAGGTAATACTTCTCTCTTTTGTATCTGTAATCTCAGGATACTTTGCCATTACCTTACCGTTTTCAAATTTCAATTCCACTGGATCTGGCTTAGAACCTTCTGCTTTTACACTATCTTTCACATACTCTAATCCATTTGGTAAATCATCTTCTATTTTTACCTCTGTTAGCTTTCCATGTTCTACCGTATTTTTAAAGCTGATTCGGTATTCCACTTCTTCTCCTAACTTCGGCGTTTCATTATTTACCATCTTTTTCGCTTCAATTTTTCCATCTTTATACTGAGGAATAATTTCCGCTGTCGGATTAACTGGCTTATTTTGCGAATCATCAATAGTTGCTTTATTAATGATTTTTTTACCGACTGTTACTCCTTCTTTTACTTTCACTTTAAAAACGATACTTCTTTCTTCTGTATCCATAATTTCTGGATATTTTGCCATTACCTTACCGTTTTCAAATTTCAGCTCTACTAAATCTGTTCCGGCACCTTCTGCTTTCAAACTATTTTCTACATACTCTAAACCTTCTGGTAGAGTATCCTCTATTATCACGTCTGTTAGCTTTCCGTACTTAACCGTATTTTTCATACTAATTCGGTATTCTACTTCTTCTCCTAACTTCGGTGTTTCATTATTTACGATTTTCTTCGCTTTAATTTTTCCATCTTTGTGTAATGGTGTGATTTTTGCTTCTGGTTCTTTCGGATGCTTCATATCATCAACAATTGCCTTATTAATGATTTCCTTACCTACTTCCGCTTCTTCCTTCACCTTTACCTTAAAGACAATACTTCTTTCTTTCATATCCGTAATATTTTCGTATTCAGCAATGACTTTTCCATCTTTCACACTTAACTTTAATGGAGCTGGTTTATCACCTTCAGCCTTTTCACTGCCTTTTACATACTCTAAACCGTTAGGAATTGTATCCTCTATCGTTACCTTTTCTAGTTTTCCGTTTTCTACCGTATTTTTAAAGCTAATTCGGTATTCTACTTCTTCTCCTAGTTTTGGTGATGGATTATCTACTGTCTTCTTCGAATCAATTATTCCATCCTTATATTGCGGAGTAATTCTTTCTTCCGGCTCAATCGGTGGATTTTTCGTATCATCAACAATTGCTTTATTGACAATCTCTTTATCTACTTTTGCTTCTTCCTTCACCTTTACTTTAAAGACGATACTTCTTTCTTTCATATCCATAATATCGATATACTTAGCTTTGACTATTCCATTTTCAACAGCTAATTCTACTGGTCCAGGTGCTTCTCCTTCGGCCTTGATACTATTTTCTACATATTCAAGACCTTTTGGAATTGTATCTTCCACTCGCACCTCTTCAAGTTTTCCGTTCTCAACCGTATTATGAAAACTAATGCGGTACTCGATTTCTTCGCCTAACTTTGGCTTCTTATTATTAACTACCTTTGTAGCAGCAATTTCACCTTTTTTACTTTGCGGTGTAATAACAACCTTTGATTCAACAGGCTCATTTTTCGGATCTTTTGCAATTGCTTTATTTACGATTGCCTCCCCTACTTTTGCCGAATCTTTTACTTTCACTTTAAAAACAATACTTCTTTTTTCTGTATCCGTAATTTCTGGATACTTTGCCATTACTTTGCCGTCTTCCACTTTTAGTTCTACTGGCTCTGGTTTTATACCTTCAGCTTTCAAACTATCTTTCACGTATTCAACACCTTTAGGTAGTGTATCTTCTACTAGCACCTTTTCTAGTTTTCCGTTTTCTACCGTATTATAAAATGTAATTCGGTATTCCACTTCTTCTCCTAGTTTTGGTGTTTGATTCGTTACGCTTTTTTCAACATCCACTTTACCGTATTTATAATCCGGCGTAATCTTTTCTTCTGGATACTCAGTTTGTCCATTCGGCTCACTCACAACCGCTTTATTAACAATCGTTTCTCCGGCTTTTGCCTCTTCTTTTACTTTCACTTTAAAGGCAATGCTTCGCTCTTTTGTATCCGTAATCTCTGGATATTTTGCGATTACCTTACCATTTTCTACTTTTAACTCTACTGGATTTGGTTCAGCACCTTCAGCTCTCTCACTGCCTTGAACAAATTCTAAGTTAGCTGGAATTTCATCTTCTATTGTAACTGCATCTAGTTTTCCGTTTTCCACCGTATTTTTGAAGCTAATTTGATATTCAACTTCTTCTCCTAGCTTCGGCTTTTTATTTGTTGCTTTTTTCTTTGCAGCAATTTTACCGGCCTTATGGTGTGGTGTAATCTTCTCTTCTAAATCCTTTGGTGGATTTGTTTTATCACTAACGGTTGCTTTATTAACAATTTCTTCACCAATTTTTGCAGTTTCTTTTACTTTTGTTTTAAAGACGATACTTCTTTCTTCCATATCCATAATTTCTGGATACTTTGCAATTACTTTTCCATTTTCAAACTTCAGCTCTACTGGCTCTGGTTTTGCACCTTCTGCTTTCAAACTATCTTTCACGTATTCAAGATTGCTTGGTAATTCATCTTCAATGGTCAATACATCTAGACGTCCATCTTTTGTCTTATTTTTAAATGTAATACGATACTCTACCTCGTCACCTAGCTTCGGTGTTTTATTAGATGCTATTTTTTTAGCTTCTATTTCTCCAGGGATCTCTTTTGGAGTCGTAACCGTAATATCTGCATCATCTGCAGTTTCATAATTTACCTCGCTACTATCTTGTCCCTTTAAAACAACGATATTTTTTACTGTTGTATCTGATTGTACAGAAGCTTTCACTTTTACTTTGAATGTAATAATAGCACTTTCACCAGGCTTTAAAACACCGCCGTCTTTAGCATTTGCACCTTCACCAATACGGAAATCAATTTGATTATTTACAAACTCTGCTTCATCATCGCTTGCATTATCTGTTTTATTTCCTTTATTACTTCCAGACACATATTGAATAGATCCCGGAACATACTCTAAACGATCATCTAATTTATCAAAACCTTTTACATTAGATACAGGGGCTTGGTTATTTTTCGTATCATTTTTCACTTCAATTTGATACGTAAACTCTTCACCAGCTTTAACGTCCTTAATTTCTTTCCCAGCACTATCTAACGCCTTTTTATCAACTTGTAAGTTTGGCGCATTATGTTCTGTAACAAATGTAGCGTTATTTAATACGTAAATATCACCAGTAGCACCATTTGCTTTAAATTGCATTTTACCTTCTTTTAAATCATTTTTTACTTTAGCAGGTCCTTCAAGATGATACGTATGAATATCAGTACTAAATGAATTTGTCCAATCCGGATTATATCCTGGATATTTTTTCGTAACAAACTCGTTAGTACCATCCACTTGCACTTCTGTCATAGATGAATCATTAACATCATTTTTTTTACCGTTAATGTTTTCTAAATCTTTATAACCGAATCCAAAATCATACTGCCCAAAATCATAGGCATATATATCATTTTCAGCAGGATCTCCTTGTGACGAGAAATAACTAAATTTCGCCTTAAAAACCCCTTCTTTTGGCGTATTTATTTTATTAATACCAATAGTTGTCCAGGCTGCACTTTTTTGAGCAACTAACCCTTCCCAAATCTTCATATCTTTTACGGTTTCTTTATGGTTTTCATACACTAATATAAGATTCCAGTTGCCCCAGTAGTAACCACTGCCTTTTTCAAATTTAATTTGTGGCACATTCGCAACTGTCACCGTTTGAGAAATACCTTGCTTTGCAATTACATTTGTTACGTCAGCATATGCAACATAACCGGCACCAGCACCCGAGTAATTTGAAATATACGGTAAATAATCCGCTTTTCGTATACTATCAGCACTTACTTCAACGTATCCTTTATTCCCCATTTTCATTTTAACGGGCTCTCTTACCTCTGCATCGCTAACTCTATACTCTTTAGATGGATAAGTTGGCGTTCCCATAGCTGCTGTCCAAAATAAATACGCCTTTTTCACTTTACTTCCAGCAGGAATGTTAGGAAAAGCTCCTGTTGACGAATTAAAAGTACTATCATCGTTATCAACGTCCACAGTCATTTTATTCGTCTTATACCCCAGACTTTGTCTGCCATAATGATCGGTCGTCAAACCAAGTGTTACATTACCAGTCTGTACTAAATTACCAGCAGTAATTGTAGAATACAGTGGATCTCCAAATCCTTGCTTATCCCCTGTTTGCATTTGAACCTTCGAAGCATTCTCTGATGCAGCTTGTACTTTTGCATCGCTCTGATTTTCCGCTTCTTTTTCTAGTTTCTCAGCTTCGGTTACTGGTTGTTTTGGTGGTTCTGTTTTTGATGTAGGGTTATTTTTATCTTCTACAGATACTTTTAGCTTTTCATCAACTTTTTTAATTGTATTATTAGCTGATGGGCCAACTTCTTTCTTACTACTGTCAGCCTCCTCATCGGCATTAGCTGCTACCTTTTCTTCAGAAGGGATTCCCTCAACATCTACAGACATGTTCCCTATTTGTAGTTGATCCTTTTGCACACTAATTTTTTGCTTATACTCATTATTAAAATGTTGTGCACGACGAGCTTTTATTAACACAGTCATTTTTTCATGTGATTTTAAATCTTTAATTTTAAGATTAGAAGAAAGAACCTTTCCTCCCTTATCTTTTTCCTCTACATAGAAATCCGCTACCTTATTTTCAGGTAACTTCTCTCCGTTTACTTTCACAGATTGCGAAGGGAACGTAATTTCATTTTCATTATTTTGTTTAAGCACCAATTCTTGAATTGGTGTAGCTCCCGTATTTTCAATCGTATATTGAAATACGTGCTCCCTCTCTGCTACTTCTCCCTTATATATTTCAGCATTTACTTGCTCTGCCTTAATTTTCACATCATTTCCTTGTAGCTCATCCCAGCTTTTTTTATTTATCTCTGTAGCAAAAGCACTGGGTGAAGGCAATATGATGGATAGGAGAAGTGTGATCATCGTTACGACATTAAAACACTTCAATACTTGCTTCATATTTTCTACCTTTCTCCTTTCTATATACTTGCTATCCGTCTACTTAATTTCGTAGCCGTATACATAGCAATATATATCCACTCGCAACAATCCGACCTACGAAAATGTATCGTTGAAATCCCAATGTCAACAATATAAATCTCATAGAATATTACTATTTTAATTTATCAAAAATAGCATATATATATCGGACACTTATACAAACCTTCACCATTTTTTAACATAGTAAAAAATGCCCTATTGTATAGGTTTATATAACAGTTTAAGGATACATAAAAAGCTTAACATATCTCTTAATCTATTCATACATACAATAGAAATTTTACCATTTTTAGTCATTTCAGTTTGTTATTTATGATTAAAATTTTCAAAAAACAATAACCGTTACATGTAAAAATATGTTATATTATCAAGGAACGTATGTTCTTATTTTAAAGGAGGAATTTGTAATGATAAACGAACCCATTATCGTAAAAAAAGAAGTTTTCCAAGCAATCGGCGTTTCGATTACGACGACTAACGAAATAGAGGCATCTACTGAAGGGAAAATTCCCGAGCTCTGGAACCGATACTTTCAAGAACAAATGATGCATCACATCCCAAATCAAAAAACGAAAGAAACATTCGCATTCTACTCCAACTATGAATCAGATGAAACTGGTACATATACATTTACAATCGGTACGACCGTTTCTTCATTAGAAGACGCTCCTGAAAATATGACAACTTTAACAATACCTGCTGCTACATATGCGGTATTTACAACGAGAAAGGGACCAGTTGCTGAAGTCGTTTGCGAAGCTTGGGAATATATTTGGCAATGGTCGAAAGAAAATAAACGTGCCTTCACAACAGACTTCGAGCTTTACGACGAAAGAGCATTAGACCCAAATCATGCACAATTGGGTATTTATATTGCGTTAGCCTAAAAAAAGATGCCCATTCGGCATCTTTTTTTGTCGTTAAATAGCTACTGGGCAAATTCATTATTATTGTCTACAATGAGAAAGTGCAGTATAGAAATATTAGAAACTGTATAAAGTGAAACTATAATTAGTGGGGGCATCTCCCATTAAGTATTAGCCCTCACCAATCGGACGTTTACTGGTTTTTTAGTTTAAATTTGTCACATAGAAAGGAAGCAATATGGAGGAACTACAACAAAATAAAACTGCTTTAGAAGGAAGCGGAAAACCGTTATTAAAAAATACAAATTTCCTTTTTCTTTGGGCAGCTACTCTTTTTTCAAGCTTTGCTTTAGCCTTTTTTACTTTTTCACAAACGTGGTACATAGCAAAAACATTAAACCTTGAAGCTTCACTCGGTGTTGTTTTCGTAGCCCTTAGTGTTCCAAGGCTTATTTTTATGATTGTCGGCGGCGCTGTAGCTGATAAATTCCCGAAAAAAAATATTATGTTTTACTCCAATATCATTCGAGCGATTCTTGTCGCAACCATTCTCACATGGTTTATCGTTGGTGATGTAACGCTATATACATTTGCTTTATTCGCTTTATTCTTTGGACTTGCTGATGCTTTCTTCTGGTCAGCAGATGGATCTATCTTACCGGAATTGGTAGAAAAAAGCCGGTTAACACAAGCGAATTCACTTACACAAATGACGAACCAAGCATCGGTCATCTTAGGCCCTGTACTTGGCGGAATTCTCATTAAATTTACGAACTATGAGACAATCTTTTCCATTACGATTTTATTACTGATTGTCGCGGCCATACTCGTTCAAAAAATACAATTTACGATGCCAGAACAAAAAGATACAGATAAAGGTATGTTCACTTCCATTAAAGAAGGAATCTTATATGTAAAGGAATCGCCATTCCTTTCAACTTTCCTTATTTGTAGCGCCTTTTTAAACTTATTTTTAATCGGCCCGATGCAAGTTGGTTTCCCGCTTTTTGTTAAAAACGTGCTGCATGGTGATTCGCTCCAGTTTAGTTACTTAGAAGCATCTGTAGGCGGCGGAATGGCAATCGGTGCTGTCATTGTCGGTTTAAAAAATATTAATCGTAGACGCGGTCTATTTTGTATTATCATGATGCTACTGTCTGGTGTATTCTTCTTATCCATCAACTTTAGCACCGTACTTTGGCAAGCATTATTAGCCGGCATGTTTTATGGTATTACAATCGCAATGGCTATCGTTCCGCTTATGGCGATGATTCAATCGACAGTAAAAGAGGAAATGATGGGACGCGTAATGAGCTTACTTATGCTATCATCAATGGGCTTTATCCCGCTCTCTTATGCATTCACATCAATCGCACTTGCAATGGGAATTCCAATCGTAACCGTTATGAAAAGCGGTGCAATTGCTGTTATCGTCTTCGTACTATTTGTAGCGATTCGTGTTCCAGTTGTAAGAAAGTTCGACTAGCTACTTGGAGTCATGTATTATACGCATGGCTCCTTTTTAAATGGATCAAATAACGCTATCCCCTTACTTCTTCTCACAGCTGCTCCCCATTCTAATCCAACCTCTAAAAATAAATCTCGCACTGTACTATATAAAAGTGCCTTCACATTTTTACGGATTTCCCCATATTTATAAGCTCTCACAACACTCTTCACTCGCCAAATGAAATTTCCATACACTTCTTCATCAGCTAATATTTGCTCTAGTAAAACACCTTGCTCTAGTAACCCGCTCTTTTTATACGCAAGCTCGACCTTACTCCAAAATATATTAATTTTCTTCGGATTACTCGTCATCGGTACCAGTTCGTATATAAAAGGCTTCGGTATATCATGACGGCAATACGTCTCATCAAGCTCGTACGTTATTTTTCTTTTCTCTTTTATTTGTGGAATGTTTTTAGAAAGAATTGTTTCTCCCTCGGATTTTGGCTCCTTTCCGTTACAGCCAGCTGTATAATCCTCACTTTCACATGCGGACATTTTCATACGGTCATCCATGCGGTCAATTGCAGATATAAGAAAAATATATAAGTTCGCACTATACCCACCGCGCTTATGTCTTTCTTTTGTTGCAACACGCTTTATAATTCCTAGTTCCTCTAACTTTGCAATTGAACGGCGTACTGTACGAATACTCTTTCCAACATTCTTCGCAATCGTCTCCATTAACGGACAGGCGACTCCTACTGTTTTTTGTTTCTCATTCACCGCATACTTTCCTAAAAAATGAATAATGGTAGCATCCGTTTTATTTAATTGAAATCGATAATGTTTCAAAACTTGTTTTTGATATGTATTAAACTCTTCTTTACTTCGAAATTCACTGTATGGTTTCATTAAATTATATAAGCTTCCCATTTATATCACCTCATTTATAAGTAAGAGGCAGGAAGAGAATTTGGCGTGGAATTTAATATTTTTTTAATGGAGATGAAAATATGATCGTAATTAGCGCTTGTTTAGGTGGTATAGCTTGTCGATATGACGGAAATGACAATCTCGTTTCAAAAATAGAGGAGCTACTACAAAAAGAAGATACAGTCCTCATTTGTCCTGAAGTATTAGGAGGACTGCCAACACCTCGTCCTTCTGCTGAAATTATTGGCGGGAATGGCGACGACGTTTTGGACGGAAAAGCGAAAGTGATGACAAAAGATGGTGAAGATGTTACAGAAGCTTTCGTGAGCGGTGCTTATAAAGCGCTAGAGCAAATTAAAAATTTACACCCAGAATATATTATTTTGAAAGAACGTAGTCCATCTTGTGGTAGTTCTACAATTTACACTGGAGAATTTAACGGGAATAAACAAACTGGTTACGGGGTAACAACTGCTTTATTCAAAAGACATGGATTTACAGTCATTTCAGAAGAAGATTTTGAGAATATAAAAAGGAATTGACCCTGTTCGTCAATTCCTTTTTTCTTTCTTATTTTGCACCTAATTTTTCTTTCACTTTCGCTGGAAGCTCGTCTTTCTTTACTTCTTCCCAAGCCGAAACACCTTTTTTATCTGAGTGGTATACGCGTAGGAATGCATCTTTACGTAAGTTTTTTTGAGCTGTGAATTCTAATTCTTTCTCTTTACCGTCTTTATCAAAGCCAGTTAGCTTATACTCATAATCTTTATATTTTTGACCATTATCAGCTTTACTATGAACTTCTTTTCCATCTACTGTAATTTGAACGTAGTACTCATCTTTACCCATACGGTTTAAATCACAACCAACTAACAAACTTGCAAATACAACTAAAATACTAAATAGTGCAATGTATCTTTTCATTTCCTTCACCTCATATTTTTTTTCTTATATTCTTATCTTAAAGCCCAGAGCTTAAAGAAGAAATTCAAAAACATGACATGAACATTACACTTTTGTAAGATAATAATTATTTCTTCACTTTAGAAATCGTCATTCCATCACCAATTGGAACGAGTACAGATTCTAAATGCGGGTCGTTTGCTATCATTTCATTAAACTTCTTCATAACTTCTGTATAACGTTTTTGTTTCACACTCTCATCAGCTACACTACCGCCAATAACGTCTTTCACGCCAATTTCACCACTTATCATGTAATTTCCTTATACCGTTTATTACGCCTTCTATTATGCATTCCATTATAATATTTATCACAAGGTATCTTATACATCTAAAAATAGAACCTATAACATACTTCAATACAAATTCAAAAACATCTTCCAGCATATATCCCCCTCTTTCTATCCTTCCATTATAACTAGAAAAAGAGAACTTAAAGCTCAAATAAATGATAAAGAAATTAGAAGTCAATAGATGAAAAAGGATTTCTAAATGATGAATTGAATATATATTTATTGTTCTCTAACTTTTGAACGAAAGTTTTTTACATATGTTTCATTCTGTCCTAATTTAAAGTTTTCGAGAGGAGAAATGATATGAACTCTATTTTATTAGATGTTCCGTTACAAATAGAAACAGACAGACTCATTCTTCGAGCACCACTTCAAGCTGGTGAAGGGGATATAGTACAACAAGCTATTAAAGATTCCATTAATGAATTAAAGCAATGGTTGTCTTTATTTCAGTCCATTCCTACTGTTGAAGAAACGGAAATTCTTCTGAGAAATGCACATATAGATTTTTTGAAAAGAGAAACCTTTCGCTATCTTATCTATCATAAAGAGACGAATGATTTTGTTGGAACAGCTAGCCTTCATCGAATTGATTGGAAGGTTTCTAAATGTGAAATTGGATACTGGATTAACACGCAATTTAGTGGCAGTGGATATATGACAGAAACAGTAAGTGCGTTAACAAACCTTGGATTTCAGTTATTCAAATTTAGAAGGATTGAAATACGATGTGAATGTAATAACACGAAAAGTCGTGCACTCCCTGAAAAACTAGGCTTTGAACTTGAAGGGATATTACGTAATGAAGATTTTTCAGCTGACGGCAAACAACTAACTGATACTTGCATCTATGCAAAAATAAAGTGAAATATTGATTAGCCTTGGTAATCGGGCTTTTACGGCAAAAGAAAAGACCTCCTTAACGATTTTATTCCATCGCTAAAAAGGCCTTTTCTATTTCGGCTAAAACCTTAGCACTCTTCTGGCGTACCAGCATTCGTCGCTGTACGGAAAGATGATCCACATCCGCATGATGCGATTGCGTTTGGATTGTCGATTGTGAATCCGCCACCAAGCATAGATTGTTTATAATCAATTTTTACTCCTTTAACAATTGGAGCACTTTCTGTATCGATAACAAATTCAACACCGAAAAACTCAAGAACTGTGTCGTCTTCTTTTGGTTCTACTTCAAATCCTAAGCCGTAAGAAAGGCCAGTACATCCGCCGCCATGTACAGCAAGGCGCACGTACTTCTCTCCATCTTCAGCATCTTTTAACATATCTTTAATTTGAAAAGCTGCTTGTTCTGTTACTTCAATCATGAAATACACCATCCTTTCTGTTCTCATTCTATTATACATCTTTACGCTTCTATCTTGTACTCATACACTCCGCGGCAAATTACTTCCGCAGGTCCTTTCATTAACACGTTTCCTTCTTCTGTCCACGCAATCATTAAATCGCCGCCAGCTAAATGGACTGTAATTTCTTTACCACGTTCCATCTTCCCATTCAAAATAGCAGCTACAACGGCAGCGCATGCCCCTGTTCCGCAAGCTTGCGTTACACCTGAACCACGTTCCCAAACGCGGAAATTCATTTCTTCATCGTTTAAAATCTCGATAAATTCAACATTCACTCGCTCTGGGAACATTTCATGTGTCTCAAGAACTGGACCAAGTGTTGTAAGGGGTGCCTTCTCTACATCCTCAACAAAAATAACCGCGTGCGGGTTCCCCATTGAAACAGCCGTAAATGCATAACGATGATTATTATATAAGAAGTTTTCACGAATAAATGGTGTTTCACCTTCACCGAGCATCGGTATTTCTGCACGTGTTAGACGCGGTGCTCCCATATCGATTTTCGCTAATGTCACGAAACCATCTTCTACTGTTACTTCAGCCGTTACAATGCCAGCTAACGTTTCAATTGTGAAAACTGTTTCCTCTACTAGTTTATGCTCATACGCATATTTCGCTACGCAGCGCAAACCATTACCACAGCTCTTTCCTTCTGATCCATCATTATTAAACATACGCATTTTCACCGGAGCTACATCAGACGGACAAATTAAAATCATTCCGTCTGCTCCAATACCAGTATTAATATTTGAAACCTTTTCCGCCACAAGAGCTAAATCTTCTTCAGGAATTTGCTCTTCAAACATATTTACATATATATAACTATTGCCAAGACCATGCATTTTTGTAAAAGAAAATTGGCTCATTTTTATTCACTCCAAAAATAATTTGTTATGTTAAGTATAGAATGCATGCTTTTAGAACACAATATGAATGTCCCCCGTTTCTCATATTTGACAACGTTTGGCGATGAGCCACTCTTACACACATTGTGTAAGAAAAAAGCCCTTCTAAAAAGGGCCTTTTTTTATTTATCTATAGTATTAAACTACCCTCCAAAATAACGTTTTATCTAAAATAAAATGAAAAAGGCGTTGCTCATTCGCAACACCTTAAAACATTGGATTTTCATCCAAATACTCATATACATTATTAACAAGCTCTTCTACTGTTGCACCTTGTACAACTTCACCATTTACAAGTGCAAACGGTCCTTCAAAACAAATACCACAATATCCTAAACAACCATACTCCATTACATCTAAATTTGGATCTTTTTCTAACTTTTCTAGAGCTGCTTGTGAACCACTTGCAAGGTTACCTACACAAAATTCAATTAATGGTTTAATCAAAATTCTCCCCCCTGTACTACAAAACAAATTACCTTCTGACTTCATCTATAAGAAGAAAACTAAGCTGTCTCTTGTTGTTTTCGTTATACATCCTAAACTATTTAGTTACTTCACTATTTCACTTCAAAGTAGATGATTTTATTTTATATAACATGCTACTTGCAATGAAATAGTAACTAAAAAGGCAAAACAGTTTACTTTACTTTTCTTCTTATTGTACAACAGAGTATTCATTCATGCATTGTTATTTGTTCACAAATTCGATATAATTTGATTGAGTAAAGTCAAAATATTTTATTAATATAAAATTTTATGATTAGGGGATATTTCAACAGAAAAGGGGTAATCCATCATGAAACACCTCGTAATACTAGGTGGCGGCTACGGTGGAATGAGAATTCTACAAAGGCTACTTCCAAGCAACCAACTTCCAGATGATGTACAAGTGACATTAATCGACAAAGTACCATATCATTGCTTCAAAACTGAATATTATGCATTAGTTGCGGGTACTATTTCAGAAACGCATATTCGTATACCGTTTCCTGAACACCCACGCCTCAATATTCAATACGGCACAATAACAAATATTGATCTCGAAGAAAAAGCGGTTCATCTCGATGGCGGCGAAGCAATCCAATATGATGATTTAATTATCGGACTTGGCTGTGAAGATAAATATCATAACGTTCCTGGGGCGAAGGAATATACACATAGTCTACAATCAATTGAACAAACACGTAAAACATATGAACAATTAAATAGTCTAGAACCAAATGCAACAGTAGCTGTCGTTGGTGCTGGCTTAAGTGGTGTGGAAGTTGCAAGTGAACTTCGCGAAAGCCGTTCTGATTTAAAAATCTATTTATTTGATCGAAAAGATAGAATTTTATTCCCGTATCCAGAGAAATTAAGTAGATACGTAGAAGAATGGTTCGTAAAACATAAAGTTAATATTATAAGAAACTCTAACATTACAAAAGTGGAACCAAATATTGTGTATAATCACGATGAACCACTTGAATGTGATGCAATTGTCTGGACAGCTGGTATTCAAGCAAATGAAGTTGTTCGAAACCTTCCAGTTGAACAAGATGGTAGCGGACGGGTTGTCTTAACAAAATATCACAATATTCCAAACAACGAGCACGTTTACGTTGTAGGAGATTGCGCAGCACTTCCACATGCACCATCTGCCCAACTTGCTGAAGGTCAAGGAGAACAAATTGTCCAAATATTATTAAAACGTTGGAATAATGAACCACTCCCTGATGAACTACCTGTTATTAAATTAAAAGGTGTTCTAGGATCTCTTGGTAAGAAGCATGGATTCGGTTTACTCGCAAATCAACCGTTAATGGGACGTGTACCAAGATTATTAAAATCCGGCCTTCTTTGGATGTACAAATATCATAAAGGTTAATACTTTACAGGCTGTCTACTATGTAGGCAGCTTCTTTGCATCAGTTTTTAAAAATTATCAGACACATCTTTCTCAATATGTATAATGATTTATTTTTCATTTTTATATTAAAAACTATTGATAAACAGTGTATGCTATTTGTAAGTTGTTTTATTATTTCCTTGAAGACCGAATTCATTCGGTCTTATTTTTTATGTTATAAATACTTTTGTAGGAGGCATTACATTCCACTTATGAACTTATCGAAACTAAACAATCGAATAGAAGCGAAAAAGAAAGAGTTAATCTATCTCGTTGAACGATACGGATTCACTCATGATAAAGTGATTTCTTTCAGCCAAGAATTAGATCGTTTACTTAACTTATTAATAAAACTCAAGACGCAGAAAAAACGTTGTTCGTTATAACCATTTCCCCCTCTTTTTTGATACGATATAACTAGAATCAGAAAGGAGCGATTTATGTTTATATTAAAAGACGTTATATATAAAGATATACTACACATTCCTTATTTACAGATTCAAAAAGAAAAGATCACTTGCATTATCGGTGAAAGCGGAAGCGGAAAAAGCACATTGCTTCGCATGTTAAACGATTTACAATCTCCAACATCCGGCACAATTGAATATAACGGAAAGTTAATTTCTGATTATCCGCCTATTCAATTACGTCGTGACGTAGTTATGCTTGGGCAAACTCCACCTCTTTTTGATGGAACCGTTAAAGAAAATCTATTAATGGGACTTCGTCTTTCTGAAAAACCATTTCCAAATGATGATGCCCTGCGGAGCGCACTACAAACCGTTAGCTTAGACAAGCAATTAGAAGATAGCGCCTCCTCATTATCCGGCGGTGAAAAACAAAGACTTGCCTTTGCACGTATCGTACTTATGGATCCGCCTGTCTATTTATTAGATGAACCAACTTCAGCATTAGACAGTGATACAGAACGCCGCGTTATGAAACAATTTACTGAACTAGCACGAAAAAAGAAAAAAACAATTATCTTCATCACACACTCACAACAACTTCCAGAAGAAATTGCAGACGACATTATTGAGATTAGTAAAGCAAACGGTGCAACTAGAAAGGAAGTGCTCTCTGTTGAAGGGCGTTATTGAACTCCAAATTTGGCAACTTGCAGCTGCCTATATTTTTATTCTTATTTTAATTGGACTTGTAAAATTAAAAGGAATACCTCGCGAAAAACAAATCGCGCTCGCAACATTCCGTATGACCATTCAGCTCGTACTTGTTGCATATGTCCTTACATACGTATTTGAAAACAGTAATCCATTTTATACAATTGCTCTCATTACTTCTATTACTACCTTTGCAATTTTTAATATTTATAAACGAGTTAACATCCCAATGTCTAAAGAATTAAAACGAGTAGCCGCCCTTTCCATGGTCGCTGGATCAATTGGGCCACTTCTACTATTTATCTTTGTTATTATCGGACATGATCCGTGGTATGCTCCGCAATATATCGTCCCTATTACAGGAATGTTAGTTGGGAATGCCATGACTGGTGTTTCTCTCGGCGCAAATACGTTCTTAAACAATATGAAATCGCAAAGAGGTCAAATTGAAGGTGCACTTATGCTCGGCGCAACACCGAAAGAAGCAGCTGCTCCGCTCATTCGAGACGCTTTTGACTCTGCTATTTTACCAACAATTAATTCTATGGTCGGAATGGGAATTATAAGCTTACCAGGCATGATGACTGGTCAAATATTATCCGGTATATCACCATTCACAGCCATTCAATATCAAATCGCCATCATACTCGGTATTTCTGGAAGTACTGCCTTTGCTGTCATTATCTTTTTACAGCTTGGATATAAAACGTTCTTTAATAAGCGATGTCAATTGAAAGAAATTGACTATGGTGCACGGTGAATCGTGCGTAGTTCACGATGAATGAAATTATATTAACGATTTTTTCAATATATCTATCATAACTTGCAATATATCAACGATTTTTCAAATATATCTATCATAACTCAGAATATATCAACGATTTTGTACGAAATATCGATTTACCGACAAAAAGTGACATAATAAAAAGAGGAGGCTATTCGCCCCCTCTTTTTATT